>JBDTJV010000031.1:0-6193 GCA_039935675.1 Ginsengibacter sp.
AGCAATCGGCTTATTCTTCTACCAAAACCAGGATGGCAGTTTTTACTTCTTTCTCTAAAAGTGGAATTTATATTGTTGCAGTTCCCGGTGTAGGTACTTCCTATGTTTTTGATATTGAAAATAATGTTTATAAAAATGTGGGTATTTCCACTTTAAAAGGATTTTATTACCAGCGCGTTTCAATGCCTCTTGAAGAAAAATACGCAGGAAAATGGCGTCGTTCTGCAGGCCATCCGGACACCGTAGTATTTATACATCCTTCTGCTGCAAGCGATGCCCGGCCGTCGGGCACAGTCATTTCCACACCCGGTGGATGGTATGATGCTGGAGATTACAATAAATACATTGTAAATTCCGGAATTACAATGGGTACATTGCTATCGGCCTATGAAGATTTTCCTGATTATTTTAAAAAGTTAAAAACCAATATTCCCGAAAGCCAGGATAATATTCCTGATATTTTAAATGAAGCAATCTATAACCTTAGATGGATGCTGAGCATGCAGGATCCCAATGATGGCGGAGTTTATAACAAATGCACCAACGCCGCTTTTACCGGAATGGTAATGCCTGGTGTTACCCAATTACCAAGATATGTAGTGCAAAAAGGGACGGCGGCCACTTTGGATTTCGCAGCAGTAACAGCACAGGCATATCGTATTTTAAGATCATTTAAAAAACAATTACCCGGTCTTGCTGACAGTTGTTTGTTGGCTTCAAAAAATGCATGGAAATGGAGTTTGGCTCATCCTAAAATGGTTTATAACCAAGATGAGATGAACGAAAAGTTTGAGCCAAAAATTACTACTGGTGCCTATGGCGACTGGCATTTTAGTGATGAATGGATGTGGGCTGCCGCAGAGATGTATTTATCATCCGGAGAGAAAAAATATTTTGACACCGTTGTAAATCACCTGGGCGACAAAGTGAGTTTGCCCAGTTGGGGAAATGTAGGAATGCTTGCTTATTATTCATTACTTCGTTTTGAAAAAATAATTCCGTCCTACACAAAGAAAATTACTGAACAAATGAAAGAAAAGGTACTTGCCATTGCTGATGATTATATCAGTCACGTCTCTGTGAATGCATTTGCAACTATAATGGGACAAAACAGGTTCGATTTTTCATGGGGCAGTAATTCTGTTGCTGCCAACCAGGGAATATTGTTGGTAAAGGCTTATTTGTTAACAGGGAATAGGAAATATATTGATAATGCAACAACGAACCTGGATTATATTTTAGGTAGAAATGCGACTGGCTATTGTTTTATTACCGGTATTGGAAGCAAATCCACCATGCATCCTCATCATGGGCAATCCGTTGCGGATGGAGTGACAGATCCTGTTCCTGGCCTTATGGCCGGTGGCCCGAATCCGGGTATGCAGGACCATTGTCATTATGATTTTACCGAGCCGGAAACTGCTTATTCAGATAGCTCATGTGCCTATGCATCTAATGAAATTGCGATCAACTGGAACGCACCTGTTGCCTATTTGTCCAATGCATTGGAAGCTTTACAAGACAGGGTTGGTTATGTAGGAAAGTGATAAAGTAGAAATCATGGCTATTTGTTGATTCACTAATGAACAGAAACTGATTTTTTATTAAAGAGTGTTATTCATTGAATTACCTGGGAGAATAACATTAATGCTTAGACGAAAAGGAACGGGTTTAAAAAAATAGAAATTTTGCGAATAATCCATTCGTTTGGAAAGCATTTTATAAAATTATTCTGAAGGAGAAAAAGAACAGGTATTTTGTTCAGAAGTTTATTTTATTATTTTTGGAACGATGCAAAATGAAAAATTAACTGAAAGGCAAACGTTGAAGTCCGCCTTTTTACAGAGAGAAGTACTATTGGATTTTTATTTTCCTCCTGGGATTAAAAGTTTAGATGGATTGGAATTATTACTTATCAATGATGGGCAGGACCTTATCACCATGGACTTCCAAACAATTTTGAGCGACTTATACGAACAAAATTTGATCGAACCATTGTGGTGTGTTGGCATTCATTGTGGCGTAGACAGAAGAAATGAATATGGAACTGCCAATGTTTTGAATGATAAAGGCCAGGGAGCCAAAGCAGAATTGTACACGCGATTTATTTTCGAGGAATTGATGCCTTTTATCCGCAAAGAATTTATGATTTCTTCCTTATCGCATAAATCTTTTTGCGGATTTTCTTTGGGAGGTTTATCAGCTTTGGATATTGTGTGGAATCATCCAAAAGAATTTTTAAACGTGGGTGTTTTCAGCGGATCATTGTGGTGGCGTTCGGTAGATCAAGATGATCCTTCTTTTTCTGAAGAAGATCATCGGATCATACACAATGAAATTAAAAAGGGCGGTTTTTATCCATGGTTGAAATTCTTTTTTGAAACCGGAACACTTGATGAAACGGCCGATAGAAATAATAACGGAATTATAGATTCTATAGATGATACACTGGCCCTGATCAATGAATTGGAAATAAAAGGTTATGATGCCTCAAAAGATATCCGTTACCTGGAAATGAAAAACGGCGGACATAATGTTCCAACCTGGGCGATTGCTTTTCCTGAATTTTTAAAATGGGGTTGGGGAAAGAAAATAGAATAAGAAGCATACCAAATTTTCTTTGATAAATAAACAGGCTTACACCTTATTTTTTTCGATCACACTAATTTTGCCGTTTCGCTCAATAAAAATTTCTTCTATATTTCCTAATCAGTTTTGATTTAGTTTGATCCGGGTTTCCTCCATTACACCTCCATAACTTTAACTGCATTTTCGCATCTTACGGTCATTTAATATTCCACTTTAACGCATTAATTCCACTTTTTGTCTTGTAAAAAAGTAGAAGGAATTTGTCTGAAATAAATGATCGATTATAAAAAAAATTAGAACAGTAAACAAACAATTAATCCCGATTTTCATTTTCACCCCGCTTTTCTATCGAACCTGTTTTTTTATTTTTGATAATATATTTTTTTTCTCCAGAAGGAAGTACTTCTTCTTTTATTAAATAGTAATCTTTATTATATTCTGCCTGGTGTTTTTGAGTTTTTGCGGCCTCAATACCACGCCAGTCTTCAATTTTAATCGGTTCCCATTGTTTGCTTTTAGCAGAAAGAAAAGCTGCATCAAGAATGACATTAACTACATAACCATCATAAAAATTTTCAAGTGGCTGACGATTATTTTCAATGGCTTCAAACATATCGGTAAACATGTGATTGTAACCCAAATCGTTTATTTCATCACCAACGGGAAATAGCCACCCGGAATTACTTTCTGCTTTTTCAGCAATATAATTTCCTCCTTTACCGGAGGTAAACATTTCAAAACCTGTACGTAAAAAATTATTGGTCCAGATCGTGCCTTCTGTTCCCATCACTTCTTCTCGCAGATCCATTCCACCTCTGAACGACCAGCTTACTTCAAATTGTCCAATCGCTCCGTTTTCATATTTTACCAAACCGACCGCGTTATCTTCTGCATCGATCGGGTGCACTCGCGTATCGGCCCAACACATTACTTCAACTGGTTTAATATTTTTGCCAATATAATTTCTGCATAGTTCTACGCAGTGGCAACCAAGGTCAATGATAGCGCCGCCACCTGATTTTTCTTTATCCCAAAACCAATCGCTGTGCGGGCCAGGATGTGTTTCACGGCTTTTTGTCCAGATCACTTCTCCAATACTTCCTGCCTGTATTATTGCCAGAGTTTTTAAAGATTTGGGGGAATAAACAAGGTCTTCAAGGTAACCGCCGGTTACTTTCGCTTTTTCTACCGCCTGTAGCATTTGCATAGCTTCCTGTGCATTGCGACCGAGTGGCTTGGTACAAAGAACATGTTTACCTGCAGCAGTGCATGCAAGCACTGATTCCAGGTGCATATCATTTGATAGGGCGATAATAACGACTTCCACATCCGGATCATTTACACATTCACTGATGCTATCTGTATGCTTTGCTACTTTATAATCTTCCGCAAATTTTTTCGCGTTTGATAAATTTCTGCTGTAAACATTCGTGATCACATCTTTTCTGCGTTGGCCCACCAATGCATCTGCATAAAAGCGGGCAATAAATCCGGAGCCGAGAATTGCTAATTTCATAAAAAATATTATTGATGAAAGATTAATGAATGAAACAAATCTAAAGATTATTTCGGATAGGAAGTAAGGATAAAAAGAGAGTCGCAGCAGAGAAAGTACGGGCTCAAATTTTTGGATATTTTTTTCTATTAAAAATTCATTTCGAAAGTAGCTTCATAGGAAAGCTTAAAATCTTATCGCCGGAAAGTATGGTGAGATCTCCAGTTATTGATTGCGCAATGATTATCCTGTCAAAATGACCACGACGAAAAAAGTGCAAGGTTTAATAATTTAATAAGATGTTCAATGAAATAGGAATCAATTCTATTTGATTCTTTGTTAGGTAACTTACAAATTTCTCAAATGGATATTTTATGATAAATTTTTCAAGCTAAATTTTTATGGCAATTTCCCAAAGACTGGGAATACTCAGATAGCAATTATTGTCAATATTTAAAATTTCTTTTCTTACTTTTTCAGGTGTGTATAAAAGCATTTTAAAAATAGAAAAATGAATACAATAAAGGCGAGAAACCTTAAATTTAGATTATGACCTTTTTATTAAAAAGCAAAAATAAAAGACGAGGAGAATATTGGAGATATTGCCTCTTTGGATATTATAGAAATATCAGGAGAAACTAAGTAGTCTTCACACGGTAAAAAAATATCAAAAACCTTAACTTATTTTGCAAATTAAAGATGAACCTGGAACTAACAGAAATACCAACCCTGAAGCTAAATAAGATACATTGGTGATTTTAACTCCACAACTTATCCAATTTTTTCACGAAATCTATGAGCAGTTGGGACGTGAGAAAGTGATAGCAGTTGAAGACCTTGAAAAAGCAGCAAAGATTAAAACCGAAAAATAGGAATAAAGCAATATGAACGATTCATCCTATCTTCGAAAATCCGGATGCTTCACAACGTAGAAACCGCAGGATTTTCTTGACAAAATGATGGACAGGCTGCGCTTCTTTATACAGGCATGAACTGTTAAACCTATAATTTAAAAAATGAAAAAGAAAGTAGCTATTTCACATCCTGATTTTAAATGCAACGTAGATCATGCCTCTGTTTCCTTACACCATTTTTGGGAGCACACAGTAGGCAGTAGTCATGCTACAATGGCTTTACGGGCTGATTGGCAAAAACAATTAACCAGGTGTAACAGGGAACTTGGCTTCAAACATGTGCGCTTTCACGGGTTACTTTGTGATGATATGGGCACGCTGGTGAATGAGGAAAATAAACTGGTTTATTCATTCTTCAATGCAGACCAGATATGTGATTTTTTACTTTCAATAGGTATGCGACCGTTTATGGAATTGTCATTTATGCCGGCTGCGCTTGCTTCAGGTTCTGATATTGTTTTTCATTACAAAGGAAATGTCACTGCTCCCAAAGACTATGATGACTGGGAAACGCTCATAAAAAAATTGGTAGCTCATTGGGTGCAGAGATATGGAATCACTGAAGTGAGCAAGTGGTTTTTTGAAGTGTGGAATGAACCAAACCTTGATGCCTTCTGGAAAAAAACACAAGCAGATTATTTTAAGTTATACCACCATACCGCCAATGCTATTAAAAATGTACACAAGAATTTAAAAGTTGGTGGGCCTGCTACTGCCGACAATGCATGGATCACTGAATTCATGGATTATTGTGATAAGAATGAAATACCTGCCGACTTTATCTCCACCCACCATTACCCTACAGACGCTTTTGGAAAACCGGGGGATGACACGATTACCCAGCTTTCTAAAAGCAAGAGAAGTGCGCTACAAAAAGAGGCAAAGAAAGTAAAAAGGCAAGCAGGGGAGAAGCCGGTATATTATACGGAATGGAGCACCTCTTCCAATCCGTTTGATGAACTGCATGATATGCCATACGCAGCCTGCTTCATTATTAAAACAGTAATTGAAGCGAACGGCATTGTAGAAGGATACAGCTATTGGACATTTTCAGATATTTTTGAAGAGAATTATTTTTCATCCATTCCTTTTCATGGCGGCTTTGGACTGATGAATATTTATGGAATTCCTAAACCTGCCTACCGTGCCTACCAATTGTTGTACAGGTTTGGTGATGAACTCTTAAAAGTCACCG
>JBDTJV010000032.1:0-11260 GCA_039935675.1 Ginsengibacter sp.
ATCAAAACCATAAATTCCAATTGAAGACAGAACAGGGCTCATGCCGGCATATCGGGCCAGTGTACACGCTTCTTCACCTGTCAAACCATTTGGGCTGCAGATGGAAGCGGGTGAATCACTGTTTTTAATAGCTGAGATATCAAAACTAATCATGTCAGAATTTCGTATCACCGGTTCCATTTCCGAGATCTCTTCTTTTACCAGACCTACGCGAAAACAATCAAAGCGAAGCTTGTCAAGTGTTTCAAGCATTCCTGGATGCACAAAATAACTTTGGAAAGCTATATGATTATAATGCTTTACCATATTAGGTTCGCTGGTGAGCATTTCCATTAAAAAATTGTCGCTCCTTAGCGGAGATTCACTTTTTAAATCGATGGTAGCATCAATAATTGTTGCGTCAATTATCTGGTTTAATTCTTTATAAGAAAAGTATTGAGCCAAAGTATTATCGTGCGAACCACCGATAATGATCACCGTTTTTTTCATCCGGAAAAGCTCCTGTAAAACAATTCTAAGAGCAACATAACTATCCTGCAAACTGGCGCCACTCTTCACATTACCAATATCTGCGATCACGATGTCTTTATGCCAATAATGTAATTCATACAATTTTTTACGGATCTCATTGGCGGCATTTTTTTTTGGAGCAATCCCATTTCCCCTGAATTCATTCGTGCCAACGATGACGATATCAACACCTGTTATGTCGGGAATAGATTGCTCATTTTTTTTTAAAATGGTGGCTACCTGGCTGTCATTATAAGGGGAATCATTACTGAGTTCGGCAACATTTATGGGAATTAAAAACTCATCTAAATTGTATGTCAATTTATTTATTTTTTCGGCAAACCTAACAGATAAAATGGAAAATGAAAATAACTAAAAAATAATTTTTCATTGTGTGAATTATAATTTTTCTAAAGTAATATTTTAAAATCGTTTCATAAACACATTAAAAAGTCTTTCGCTTATTTTTGCACGATGGAAAATTTACTTTCAAGAATAAATGAAGTGAGAGAAGAAATAAATAATTTCTTTGAAAATGATCAAAACGCTGCGGAAATATTCCGGATAAAATTTATTGGCTCAAATGGTTCAGTAAAATCCCTGATGAGTGAAATGAAAAATGTAGCTCCTGAAAATAAAAGGGAAATGGGAAAAGTGTTGAATGATTTGAAATTATTCGCAGAAAGTAAATTTGAAGAAATAAAAAAATCAGGCGGGGAACAGCAATCGTCTGTTGCAAAAAAAAACATAGACCTTACTTTGCCTGGAGATGCATTGCCTATGGGAGGCCGCCATCCGATCAGCATCGTAAGAAACAAAATCGTTTCCATCTTTCAAAGACTTGGTTTTGCGGTAGCAGAAGGGCCTGAAATTGAGGACGACTGGCATAATTTTACTGCGCTCAATTTACCCGAAAATCATCCTGCCAGGGACATGCAGGATACCTTTTATATCAATGAGAATCCGGTTTGGCTTTTGCGTACGCATACCAGTAGTGTGCAGGTTCGTGAGATGGAAAAGGGAGTTCTGCCGATCAGGATTATTTGCCCGGGCCGCGTATATCGCAATGAAACAATCAGTGCACGGGCGCATTGTTTTTTTAACCAGGTAGAGGGATTATATATTGCAGAAAATGTATCGTTCGCAGATCTCAAACAAACCCTCTATTTCTTCGTACAGGAAATGTTTGGTAAGGAAATAAAAGTTCGTTTCCGTCCTTCTTATTTTCCTTTTACAGAGCCAAGTGCTGAAATGGATATTTCCTGTTTGATCTGTGGTGGCAAGGGTTGCAATGTTTGCAAACATACAGGGTGGGTAGAAATTCTAGGTTGTGGAATGGTACATCCTAAAGTATTGGAAAACTGCGGTATTGATCCAAAAAAATATGCAGGGTTTGCCTTTGGGATGGGCATTGAAAGAATCACCATGCTAAAATACCAGATAAAAGATCTTCGTATATTTAGTGAAAATGATGTCCGTTTTTTGAAACAATTTACGAGCGCCGTTTAGATAACTGAACTCGTTTATATTTTACTTCTTGCTTGAATAATATAGATACTCATTTTTATTTTATAGTAAACAAGCAAATACATGGAATTCTTATTCTTCCTTGTTTGCAACTAATTCTTCTATTGCCGATTCAATGGAAGGATATAAAAATGTGAACCCGGTCGCTTTTATTTTCTTATTGCTTACGGTAGTGCTTTTTAAAAGTTCAACGCTTCGTTTGCCGAAAATCAATTTTAAAGAGAAGACCGGAACATAAATGGGAATGAAAAATTTATTCCGCATTTTTTGTCCAAGAGTAAGGATCAGTTCTTTTTCAGAAACAGGTTCCGGTGCTACCGCATTATAATTTCCATGCAAATAATTATTTTGTATTCCTTCGCGATACATACGACAAAGGTCATCGATATGGATCCAGCTTACGATTTGTTTTCCACTTCCCAGGATCGATGCTACTCCAAATTTCATAGGTGTTTTGTATTCTTTAAAAGCACCTCCTTTGTTGCTTAAAACAATTCCCGTTCTTAATTTTACCAATCGGATGCCCATCGCTGTAACTGGCTCCACGCTTGCTTCCCATAGGACACACGTTTCGCCCAAAAAGTCCTTTGAAGGCATATCAGATTCAATGAACGGTTCATTTTTTCCGGGAAGTTTTGAATCAGCACCATACCAGCCAATAGCAGAAGCAGAAACAAAACTTTTTACATTGTGCTGTCCTTCTTTAAGACAACTGAGGATCAGTTCAGCACTTTTTGTACGGCTATCTACAATCTTTTTTTTATAATCCTCTGTCCATTTTTTATCCATTACGCCCGCGCCAGCGAGGTGTACGATGTGATCAGCTTTTTTTACTACTTCTTCATCTATCACCTTATCTTTTACGTTCCAATAACTGTAAGAGATTTTTGGATTTTCAGACCTCGAATTTTTATTGCGTGAAAGAATCACAATATCAAATCCATTTTCTGAAAGGTGTTTTGAAAGGTGAGAACCTATTAATCCTGTGCCACCGGAAATTAAAACAAGCGCCATAATTATTTTCTTAGATTAATTTTTTTTCAAAATTACCTGTTTAAATTTAACTAAATTTTTAAAATCAAACTATTAATGCTAATTTTTTGTCTTCTCTTTAAATTTTATTACTAACGCCAAAAGAATTATTTATCCTGACGATCCAGTATCATTGGGCGTACAGGTAAGTCACAACCAATTTATTATTCCATATTATTATAAAGAAATGCGCGGTTTTGCCAAAATACAATTTTAGGATTGTTAAAAGTTATGATCTTCAAAAGAGTTAATAAAAGATTGACATTTCTCCCAGACGTATTTTTCATAAATTAGTATAGCTTTATCTTCAATTGTTATATTTTCGATTTAGTTAAAGACAAAACAGAAAAATTTTAAGATCAACATGAAAAATAGTTTATTTCTTTTTATTTCAATCCTATTCTATTCTGCCGTTTTTTCACAGCAGATCACCTATACCCAACCTGAATCACAGGATTCCCGTTCTCTCGATTTTCAGATCGTTGGAAAGATTGGCGACAATTTTTTAATCTATAAAAATATCCGTAATAGTTTTGCTATTTGTTCCTACGACAATTCCATGCGATTGGTCGATCGGGTTCCGCTTACTACTATTATGCCTTCTAATACATTGAATGTGGATTTTGTCGCTTATCCTGATTTTGCTTATATGATCTACCAGTACCAAAAGAGAAATATTTTATACTGCATGGCTGTCAAATTAAATGCCGAGGGAAAACTGTTAACTGATCCTGTTGAGTTAGACACAACGCATGTTAATTTCCTGGCGAACAATAAAATTTACAGCATGGTAAATAGTGAAGATAAATCGAAGATAATGATCTATAAGATTCAGAGAAAGAATGGCACTATGAATTTCACTACTATACTTTTTAATGATAGTCTTCAACTCCTTCACCAGTCAAAAATTGAATCCAATTTTGATGACCGCAAGGATTTGTTCAGCGATTTTTTTGTGGACAATGAAGGCAATTTTGTTTTTACCAAAGGCAATCGGTCCAGTGCACGGGATTTTATTACCGACTTGTTTCTAATTCAGAAAAGAGTGGCTGCTGATACATTTGATTTCAAATCGTTTGATCTTGCTGGTAACTATCTTGATGCCATCAATTTAAAAGTAGACAATCAAAACGCTCATTATGTTCTTACATCATTGTACTACCTGAAGAAGCGCGGCAATGTGGAAGGGATATATTCCGGTGTGGTAGAGATTAATTCCGGAAATATTGTAAGTCAACATTTCGAAAGTATCGCGGATTCAATTCGTTCGATGGTAAAAGTGAACGGCAATAATAAATCAGCATTAAATGATTTTTTTATCAGGAATATTTATCTCAAAAAAGATGGCGGATTTATCCTGACAGCCGAGGATTTTTATTCTCAATCCCGTACCGGGCCATGGAACCGTTATGATTATCTTTATGGAAATCCTTCATTTTCCCCCTATAATTATTACAACATGTACGGAGGTGGTTTATATGGAGGAGGTTATCCTTATTTCAATTCAATGGGAGGCGGCGGACAAAGATACTATTACAATAACATTCTTGTGTTAAATATGGACAAAACCGGTGTTCCGGATTGGGCAAGTGTGGTGAATAAAACTCAGTTTGATGATCAAACTGACAACTTTCTTTCTTATGCTGTTACCCTTACGGGAGGCGAGCTTCACTTTTTGTATAATACGCCGGAACGGCGTTCGCTCCTTCTTGTTGATCAAAGTGTTTCCGGTTCAGGAAAGGTTACTCTAAATCCACCTTTTAAAAATATGGATAGAGGATACGAGTTTATGCCAAGATATGGCAAACAGGTAAGTGCAAGCCAGATTATTATTCCGTGTACCTACAGGAATTATATTTGTTTTGCCAAGATCGAATTTCCTTATTAAACCTCTGTTGATCTCTTTTGATGTGAAACGGTTTTAATTTTTTATTTTTGTCGCTCAATTAATCTTTCATAGTGACAGGAATCTTCAGGAGCAATAATCCACTCAATACTTTCCTGCTTTTTGTATATGGGATTTTATTAAAGTTTGGTTGGCTACTTCACACACAGGTACCTGTTGTTCATAAATCTGATGGATTTTTATTTTACCAGTTAGTTCATTCACTTGCGCCTTATTTTAATTCTTATCCAAAGGGTTATTTTATTATCGTTTACCTGCTCCTTTTTACGCAGGCAATCAGTTTCAACCAGGTAATCATCAGCAGGCGCATGATGCAAAAGAATAATTACCTGCCTGCGATGTGTTATTTATTGGTCACTTCTTTTTTTGGAAGTTGGAACGTATTGAGCGCACCGTTGATTATTAATACATTTTTGATTTGGATTTGGGCGAAGATCAGTAATCTGAACCTTAACCAGCATCCAAAATCAACTCTATTTAATATTGGTATCGCCATTGGGATTACCTCTTTTTTCTACTTACCTTCTTTTGCGATTATTGTATTAGTGCTGCTTTCATTAATGATAACGCGCCCTTTAAAAATTGCTGAATGGCTCATTACTCTTCTCGGTGTGTTTATTCCCTGGTATTTTTTGGCCTCATTCCTTTTTATGAATAACAGTGTTTATTCTTTTCGATTGTCAGGTATGGGAATTTCACCAGTCCAGTCTTTTATATTTTCACCGATTGAAACCGGTGCGATCATTTTCACTTTTTTAATGATTATTGTTGGATTATTTTTTATGCGTTCCTTCATGTCCAAGCAGGTACTCCAGGTGAGAAAAAACTGGGTTTTGTTACTTTTATATTTTTTGGTTACGCTCGGAATTCCATTTATCATGATGAACCTGGATATTTCTTACTGGCTGCTAGCGCTTATCCCGGCTTCCGCATTTATCGGTTGTGCCTTTTATTATCCACGAATAAAATGGATACCGGGGGTTTTGCAATGGTTAATGGTCGCGTTTTGCTTGTACATGGAGTATTTTGCAAAATAAGTTTTTATGATTGTTTAATTTTGCCTTCGAATAGACAACAAATTATCCTCCGGGATGTTTGTATCCTTTGGGAATAAAAAATAAAAAAGTTATTATGAAATTTGGCGTAGTGATTTTTCCGGGATCTAATTGCGACAGGGACATGATCAATGCTTTAAAGACAGATCTTGGACAGGAAGTGATTCCGCTGTGGCATAAAGACAAGGATCTTTCTGCGTTTGAACTTTCTGATTGCATTGTTCTTCCGGGTGGTTTTAGTTATGGAGATTACCTGAGATGCGGCGCCATCGCCCGTTTTAGCCCGATGATGCAAAGTGTGATTGAATTTGCCAATAAAGGAGGAAAAGTTTTGGGCGTTTGCAACGGTTTCCAGATACTTTGTGAAAGCGGACTGTTGCCGGGCGTATTATTACAAAATGCTCAAATGAAATTTGCCTGCAAAAATATTTTTCTGAAATCTGCAGATTCAGCCGAAATTTATAAGATACCGGTGGCTCATGGAGAAGGCAGGTATTTTGTGAATGAAAAAGAACTGGAAGAAATCCAAAAAAATAACCAGGTACTTTATTATTATTGCAATGAAAAGGGCGAAATACATACAGATCATTCTCCTAATGGGTCTTTAGCCAGTATTGCGGGCATTACTAACAAAACCAGGAATGTTTTTGGAATGATGCCTCATCCTGAAAGAGCTTCAAATCCTTTGCTTGGAAATACGGATGGAAAAAAAGTATTTAGAGATATTTTTTCCATCAATTGATTTGCCGCAGTAAACGAACAATTACCTCGATTTCTTATTTTCTAGAATATGGTCATGGATACCACCAGGTAATCTTAAAGAAATAGTTTAATTTTTTTAGAATGCTATAGTAAACCAATAAATTCCGCAGATTCTAAATTCCCGGATAAAAAAAATCCCTTTTATTTTCTAAAAGGGATTTTTGTGGGTTCAGAAGAAAGTTATTTTATAAAGCAATTTGCTTTTCTACCATCATCTTTCTCAGGTTAATAAGCCCGTAGCGCATGCGGCCAAGAGCAGTATTAATGCTGCAACCGGTTAATCCGGCAATTTCTTTAAAACTCAGATCAGCAAAATGCCTCATAACAATTACTTCTTTTTGGTCTTCAGGAAGCATGTCGAGCATTTTTCTCACCCTTGCATGGCTTTGGCCCTGAATCATTTTCTCGTCCGTTCCGGGCTCGGAAAAGTTAAGTACTTCAAAAATATCATGATCATCGCTTGTTTTGATAGAAGGGCTACGTTTTACTTTTCTGAAATGATCAATGCACAAATTGTGTGCGATGCGCATTACCCATGGTAAAAACTTACCTTCTTCATTGTAACGACCACCATTAATGGTATCGATAACTTTGATAAAGGCATCCTGGAAAAGATCTTCTGCAAGAAATTTGTCCTTAACTAATAAAACAATTGAAGTGAAAATTTTGTCTTTGTGACGCTCAATAAGGGTTGAGATGGCGTTGCTATCTCCATTGAGATAAAGGTGGATCAATTGCTGATCACTTAGTTGATTCATGGTTTTCATAACCTGGTTACGATTTTGTTTAGGTTTAGGATATTTGTGTAAGTTCCAGTTTTGAAGAAAAAGGTGAAACAACGATTTTGCGGTGGGGCAGAAGGTTCTTCATTCTTTCTGGAAAATTGGAAGACCAAAATTAGGACTATTTTTCATTCGTCCAAACGAAAACATACGTTTTTTTGTCCAAAATACAAAAAAGAGCAAAATTACCTGATTTATCTGCGCCGTAAAATTACTATTCATTAATTTTGCATTCTCAAAATGCAAATAGCTAAAAAATTACCCAGGAAAACAGTAGCAAAACCTTTAAATAATATATTCATCAAAGGTGCGCGGGTACACAATCTTAAGAATATTGATGTTGAGATTCCGCGTAATAAATTGATTGTGGTAACCGGCGTATCAGGCTCGGGAAAATCATCTTTAACGATCGATACTTTATTTGCCGAAGGACAGCGGCGCTATGCAGAAAGCATGAGTGCTTATGCGAGGCAATTTATGGCCCGGATGAATAAACCCGATGTTGATTTTATAAAAGGTTTGTGCCCGGCAATTGCTATCGAACAAAAAGTAATTACCAGGACGCCAAGATCTACCGTTGGCAGCATGACTGAAATTTACGATTATCTGAGACTTTTGTTTGCAAGAATCGGAAAAACGATTTCGCCTGTTTCGGGAAGAGAAGTGAAAAAGGATGATGTATCGGATGTAGTAAAAGCGATCAATCAATTAAAAACCGGTGATAAGGTTTTGTTGCTGGTTGCCTTCAGGCAAATGCATCACAGGGATGTGAAAGAAGAATTGCACATTTTGATGCAAAAGGGTTTTTCGAGACTTTACATTGATAAAAAGATAGTGAGAATAGAAGATATCCAGGAGCAGGCAGATATTAAATCTTACCTCAGCCATAAAACTGTTTTTGTGCTCATTGATCGCCTTGTAGTAAAACAACATGCTGAAAGTGGTGAAGATGCCGAAGAAGAAAATCATCGTATTGCAGACTCTGTAAATACTGCTTTATACGAGGGCGAAGGCGAAGTGATCCTTGAAATAAACGGACAGGATCATTTGCATTTTTCCAATAAGTTTGAATTAGACGGGATCAAATTCGAAGAGCCGGTTCCTAATTTATTTTCATTCAATAATCCGTACGGTGCCTGCCCGGTTTGTGGTGGATTTTCTTTGGTGCTGGGAATAGATCCTGACCTGGTTTTTCCTGACAAAAGATTAAGTGTTTATGAAAATGCGATAGCTCCATGGCGGGGAGAAAAATCGGGATTGTACAAGGAAAAACTGATCAAGGCAGCCAAACATTTTGATTTTCCTATTCATAAGCCGGTTATCGATCTGACTTCTGCCCAATACAATTTACTCTGGACAGGAAATGAATATTTTGAAGGCATTAATGATTTTTTTAAAGAGGTGCAACAGAATTTATATAAAATTCAATATCGTGTTATGTTGAGCCGATATCGTGGAAAAACGATCTGTGATGAATGCAATGGATATCGTTTGAGAAAAGAAGCTTTGTATGTGAAGGTGAGCAATAAACACATTGGCGAGCTATGCGAAATGCCGGTGAAAGATTTGCAAAAGTGGTTTGAAGAAATTGAATTATCAGAGTTTGATCAAAAAGTGGCCAAAAGAATTTTGATCGAAATAAATACAAGGTTAAGGATTTTGAAGGACGTTGGATTAGGTTACCTGACATTGAATCGCCTGGCTAATTCGCTGAGTGGTGGTGAAAGTCAGCGCATCCAGCTTACTCGAAGCCTCGGAAGCAATCTTACCGATTCACTTTATATCCTTGACGAACCATCTATCGGGCTTCATTCGAGAGATACTGAAAATTTGATCGAAGTTTTAAAGAATATGCAGAAGTTGGGTAATACTGTTGTGGTAGTAGAGCATGATGAAATGATGATGCGGAAAGCCGATCACATCATCGACATGGGCCCACTGGCCAGCCACCTTGGCGGCGAAATAATTGCCGAAGGAAATTATGATGAGATCATTAAGAATCCCGAAAGTCTTACGGGCAAATATTTAAAAGGAGAATTGAAAATTGAGCCACCAAAAAATGTGCGTAAATGGAATCGTTCTATAAAAGTGGAAGGAGCCCGTCAAAATAATTTAAAGGATATTGACGTGGTTTTTCCGCTGAATGTTTTATGCCTGGTAACGGGTGTCAGCGGAAGTGGGAAAACAACTTTGGTAAAACAAATTTTGTATCCTGCTATGAAAAAAATCAAGGGTGAATTTGCAGAAAAAGTGGGTTTGAATAAAGGCATTTCAGGAGACGTTGATTTTATATCGCAGGTAGAAATGATTGACCAAAATCCGATAGGAAAATCTTCGCGTAGCAACCCGGTTACATATATAAAAGCTTACGATGAGATCCGGGATCTATTCAGTAAACAACCGTTGAGTAAAATCCGGGGGTATCAACCCAAACATTTTTCTTTTAATGTAGATGGTGGAAGATGTGATGCCTGCAAAGGTGAGGGCGAACAGGTGGTAGAAATGCAGTTTTTGGCAGATGTGCATTTGCTGTGCGATGTGTGTCATGGCAAAAGATTCAAAGAAGAAGTTTTGGAAGTAAAATACAATGATAAAAATATTTATGATGTACTTGAGATGAGCGTAGATGAAGCCATTGGTTTCTTTTCAAAAGAAAAAATTTCTGGGAAGAAAAATGAAGTGTCTGGCGCTGAAATCGCAAAAAGAATTCAACCGTTGAGCGATGTTGGCCTGGGGTATATTAAACTTGGCCAATCTTCTGATACGCTTTCAGGTGGCGAAGCGCAACGCGTAAAGCTGGCTTCATTCCTGGGCAAAGGAAAAGGCCAGGGAAATTTATTATTTATTTTTGATGAACCTACGACAGGCCTTCATTTCCATGATATAAAAAAATTATTAGGCTCCTTTAATGCGCTGATAGAACAAGGGCATTCGATCATTGTGATTGAACACAATACCGATGTGATCAAATCTGCAGATTGGGTAATTGATCTCGGTCCGGAAGCCGGCGATGAAGGAGGAAACTTAGTTTACGCAGGTGTTCCTTCCGGGTTGAAAAAAGTGAAGGAAAGTTATACGGGGAAATATATTTGATGTCGGATCTGTGATGTTTGATGTCGGATGTCTGATCACGAATGATGTATGATTTTGGATAGCTGATTTGCAAATGTAATATCACAAATCCTACATCATAAATCTGACATTCAATTTACCTGAGCCTGTTGCTGTCCCTTACCAATTTTGAATCCTTGTAAATCCCTTTTGCTGCAAGAATTAAAAATATAATAATCAGGATATGAAGAATGGACCAGACGTTATAATTTCCCTGGGAGTAACTAGCGGTTTGACGAAAATATAAAAACACAATCAGGCATTCAACTATAAGAGCTGCTATAATAATTCTTACTTGAATACTGCGATGTTTAAAAAGAAAAATATTAATGATAATTCCTGTACCAAGAGCACTCGTAAGGATCAGGATAATAAAATTATCTGTAGCAGTTATTAAATGATAACCTCCAGTGGAAACCGTAGCAGTTACTGCATCAGCACTATTTGGCAAAACGAGAATTCCACTATAAAACGCAAATTTCATCGTTAGGAAAACGGCAATCGCTGCCAGGATCATCCATATAGTTTGTACACGTTGTATCATGATAAAAATTTATTTTACGAAAGTAAAGAGG
>JBDTJV010000033.1:0-6599 GCA_039935675.1 Ginsengibacter sp.
TGGCGCGTGGCTCATAACTGCTATCCTGGAAAGATTATATAAAAAGAATGGGAACCATTTTTATTCTCCATTTGGTGTCGGAGAATATTGGGATGCGGATGCTCCAATAACCGAATGGTTGAAAGAGACTAATATGGACAACGAGAATCCTGTGCGTGCATTTGACTTTCCTCTGCGCCAGCGATTAAAAGAACTTTGTGATGAGTTTGGATTTAGTCTTACCAACCTTGCAAAAGAAGGTACATTAATTTCCGACGGACTTGCTGACTGGTCAGTCACATTTGTAGAAAATCATGATCTCATTAGAAACGATGCGATCATAAACGACAAAATGCTCGCCTATGCATACATACTCACACACGAAGGATATCCGTGCGTATTCTGGCAGGATTATTTTAATTTCGATTTGGCGCAAAGTAATAATGAGAGCGGCATTGCAGCTCTTGTAAAAGTTCATGAGCAATTTGCGGGAGGCCACACCGATATTTTGTATTGTGATGATGATCTGTACATCATGCAAAGGCGCGGAGTAAATGCTCAGCCAGGTTTGATAGTTGTGCTTAATAATGCGCAACGATGGAACGGAAGATCAGTAACTACTCAATGGGCCGACAAACATTTTAAGCCTGCTGCCTGGCGTGGCCACGATAATACTGATACCCCGGAAGATAAAACAACAAATTCATCTGGTGCGTGCGACTTTTGGGCGCCACCGCGAGGGTATGTAGTTTATGTTCCGGAATGATAAAATGACGGTGATAGTTATACGATAATTGGTATTCTCTATCCTCCATTTTTTATAGTGGTCAAACCTATAATTGATAGTAAACAAACAAATAGTTGATATTTCTGTTTTTCTGCAGGTTAGCCACCGCAGCTTTTATCACCGAATCGAATAGCTATTAGCCCTATTCTTAATTGCGCAACTTTAATTATATTTGATTTATGATTATAGAAATTAAAAAACCGGTCACCAAAGAGAAAATAAATAAGGCTATAAAACAGATTAGCAAAGAGGGTAAAAAGAAATCTCTGCGAAAACATTTTGGAAAGCTTAAACGAGGGGTTGATGGTATGACTTATCAAAACAAAGTTAGAGATGAGTGGACTTAGGTTTGAAGCCGATACTAATTTTCTTATAAACGTGCATGAAGGAATGCTTAGTACAGAACCTTTCCTGGATTGCACTGTAATCATTTCCATTATTTCTGAAATTGAACTTCTGGGCTGGCATGGCTTGATGAACTCAGAAAAAAAGAAATTGAAAGAAATGCTGGAAGATTGTATTATTATAGATTTGAATCCTGAAATTAAAGATATTGCCATTGAGATCAGGCAACAATATGCAATAAAAACTCCTGATGCAATCATAGCAGCAACTTCAAAGTTTATGCAATTGCCATTAGTAACTTCCGATAGGGGTTCAAAAAATTGAAAAGCATTGAGATTATTTTAATTTAAATAAACAATTCAATCCTGAATTCGTTTTACAATATTGTGATTTGAAGTTCTACTGGCAATCTCAGGATACCATAATTTTTCTCATTCCGTTCTCAAACTTTCAACAGGATTTGCCAATGCCGCTTTTATTGCCTGGATACTTACGGCAATTAAACCAATACCTAGCGCAATTAAACCAACGATAAGAAACAGTCCCGGATTTAAGTTTATCCGGTAAGCGAAACTTTGTAGCCAGTTGCTCATTATCCAGTAAGCAAATGGTATAGCAATGATTATTGCGATGGCAAATGTTAAAACAAAACCGGACGATAATGCGGAAACTATATCTCTAATACTTGCGCCAAGAACTTTCCTTATTCCAATTTCTTTGGTACGATTAATAGCTTTAATTGATGACAAGCCGAATAGACCGAGACATGCAATAAAGATGGCAAAGAAACAGGCAGCCTGAATGATGCTTTGCCAGCGCTTATCCGCTTCATACATTTTTGCGATGCTTTGATCGAGAAATGTATATTCAAATGGATAGTTTCCGCTTATTTGTTTCCATTCTTTATGCAACCTGGCAATCGTGTTTTGCATCTCACCTGCTTTTACTTTAAACATAAAATATTCTTCATAACCTCTTGCAAGTACGTGCTGTTCTGGTTGTATTTTTTTTGTCAGTGTTTCAAAATTGTAATCTTTTACCACGCCAATAATTGTTGAGCGGATCGCTTCATTATACACACCAAGTTTGACATCTTTGCCCAGCATGTTAAATAATGTTTCATTTACAATACTTGGCCTTAAAGTTCTGGATGTATCTGAAGAAATATCCCTGGAAAACGGCCGTCCTTCAACAAATTTTATTCCCAGCATTTTAAAATAATCATAATCAACAGTGATTTGTTTAAGCCATTTTTTTTCGCCATTTAGCGTAAATGCATTGTCGTTATAACTTCCATCCAATCCACCATTCATTCCTGAGAAAGATGAGATAGAAGGTTGAGATTGCGCATACACAAGTAAGCGATCATGTACACGTTTTGTGAAATTCCAATCGAATGTTGGATTCCTTACCATCAACACCTGCTCTTTATCAAATCCCAAATCTTTATTATTGATGAAGCGCATTTGGCGGTTAATAACAAAAGCCGCGAACATCAGCACTACGCATGAGGTGTATTGAATGACCACCATTATTTTTGAAAAGCGCGGATTAATTTTAAATGTTTGGAAACTCTTGATGACAGAAACCGGTTTCATTTTTGATAAGATCAATGCAGGATAATAGCCCGCGATAATACCTAAAACAAGCGCAAGTATAAATGAAGGAAACAGGATTTCTTTCCATGTAAAATCGTCGATCTTAATGTGACTCTCCATTACATTATTAAAAAGTAGTAATAGAGGCTGCAATAATAACAATCCAAAAACTATTGAAACAATTATTACCAATTGAGTTTCTGTCCAGAATTGAAGAATTACTTTTTTTCTGTTTGCCCCAAGTACTTTTCTTATACCTATTTCCTGGGCACGCGCAGCGGCATTGGAAATAACAAGTAAAATATAATTGAGAGAAGCGATCAATAATATAATTGCCACCAAACAGGATAATTGATAAATACTTTTTGCATCTGTATAATGCCCCCATGGTTGTGAAATGTTATAATGGCATTCTGTAAAAGGCCGGAGATACCAACGAAAATTTGAGAAGTCATAATCCTTTACATATTTGCCATATTCCGCTTCATAAGGCTTTGTGTAGTAATCCGCAACCCACTTATTCATTTTGGTTTCAAACTTTTTGTAATCGACATTGTTTGCAAGTTCAACCATGTATACAGTGTTCGACTGGTTAAATCCTTCATTGATTTGTTCCTGGTAGCCGGGATCAGATGTAATGGGTACAATCAAATTATATTGGATGCTCGAATTTTGAGGTGCATCTTCTGCTACACCGCTAACTGTATAAAGCATCATAGTGTCCTGGTCTAATTCTATGGTTTTCCCAATTGCTTCTCCGGTACCAAAATATTTTTTGGCAAGTGATGCTGATATTACAACATCATTGTTTGAATTGAGAACAGTCCTGGGATTTCCTTTTATAAGATGAAAAGAAAAATTGCTAAAGAAATTGCTGTCTGAATATAAAAAATGGTTTTCTTTATAAGTTTCATTATTTATCTTAACTAATATATCGCCGTTATCCTTTAATCGGGTAATGCTTCTTATTTCAGGGAATTCATTTTGCATATTAGCAGCAACAATCACAGGAAATACCAATTGGTTATTTATATCATCATTTTTTGTAAGGAAAGAGAAGAAACTTTTTTTAGCTGTATCACGGGAAGGGAAGGTGCTGGTCATCTCCAAACGAAACAGGTGATCCTTTTTCGTTTGAAAAGAGTCATACGATTGTTCATAACGGATATAAAAAAACAGAACCAGGCAAAAAGCTATGGATACCGATAGCCCAGTGATATTTATTATGCTCAAGCTTTTGTTCTTAATAAGATTGCGCCAGGCGATTTTGAAATAATTTTTAAACATTTGTTTAATTTATTTATTGTTTAAAATTGATTCCCGAATATTGAAATGTTTTAGTCCATTTTAGTGATCTGTACATCACCAATATTAATCCCCTTGTTTATTTCAGCTTTTCCTTTGTAATCTAACTTTGCATCTCCATAAGAGGTGATTTTAATAGCATCAGATGAATTGATTTGGAAATGTGACTCCCCGTATGCGGTAATTTTTGTAGTGTTATTTTTAATGGCGAAACCGTTTATATTGCTTTCTCCATATGCGATATATCTTTGAGATTTAATAATTCCTGATTTTATCTCAAGAGTACTTTCTCCATAAATAGTGCATTGAAGTTGACCAAGGTCCACATCATCAAGGATTACGTGAGATTCCCCATAAATAACCAGTTTAAATTTTTCGTCTTTTAAAAGACTTTTGCAAACTTGTGTTTCTTCTCCCCGAATAGAAAGGTCGTTCAAGGTTTTATAAGTTACAGTCGCTACAACAACAGTTCCCTTATAAAGAGATTCCTTTTCTTTATAACCATTTTTATAGGTCTTTTCATTTTTAGGAAAATCTTTTTGTCCATCAAGATATATGCGAAGTGTTTTATCATTCACCTCGATATGGATCTTATCGTTGCTAACTGTGTTTTTTTCAACTGTTACTCTTTCCTGCTTTCCCTCAACAAAAGTGACCTGTATATTTGGGCTTATGATAATTTTATTAAATGAATTTACTTTAGTTACTGTTTGTGCAAATGTTGGCTGAACAGCAATGATCATTAGAAGCGCTACAAGGTTTTTGATTGTTGAATGTATCATGAATTATATTTTAAATTAGAGTTTTTTACTTTTATCACTCCGTTTTCAAACTATCTGCGGGGTTTGCCACTGCTGCTTTTATTGCCTGTATGCTCACCGTTAGCAATGCAAGCATAAGAGCAATAATGCCTGCCAGTATAAACATCCACCATTGTATATGGATTTTATATGCAAAATTGTTTAACCATTTATTCATTGCCCACCACGCGACCGGTGTGGCAATAATGATCGCTATTAAAATGAGATATACATATTGTTTGGATAATAACTGCACGATAGATGTTACCGATGCACCCAGAACTTTTCTTATACCGATTTCTTTGGTGCGCTGAAAAGCTGTTAATACCGCCAAGCCAAATAAACCAAGGCAACTGATAAATATTGAAATAGCGGTGGCAAGGTTGACTAATTTGGCCAAACTTTTTTCATTTTTATACATCTCTGCTATGTACTCATCATAAAATTTATAGGAGAATGTTTCGGGCGGATAGAAGCCATACCATTTCTTCTCTATCGCTTTTAATGTTTGCTGCCATTGTGCAGGATTGCGGCCCAATTTTATATTGAATGAATTGAGATTGTCCTTATCGCTTTCAAAAGCCATCGGGTCTATAGTGTTATAAAAATCACGCTGGTAAAAATCTCTCACCACGCCAACGATGGGAAGCTTTTCATCTTGCTGTCCTATAAATTTTCCAATAGCATCCTGCGGAGATTTAAAACCAAATGCCTTTACTGCCGTTTCATTAATTACAAATTCATTGGTTGTATCGGAAGTATGTATGTTCCTTCCCGCAAGCAATTTTATTCCATATAGATCCAGGTAAGCTGTATCTACTGTTTTTCTGAATACCTGGTGCTTTATTGGTTCTTTGCCTTCCTGCTGATACGAATATTCACTTGCTGAAAAGTCATTCGTCAAAGGTGCATTACCCAGTGCAACATTTTGCACGCCCGGTATTTGTTTTAATTCTGCCAGCAGGCTGAATTGCTTGTCTTTGAATTGCTTGTTGCTTGATACTTTCCACGGCACATCCACCAACACCACTGCATCTTTATTAAAACCCATATTGGTGTTAAGCACATAATGCAATTGATTGCCCACAATTAAAGCGCTGGTAATAAATATAAGCGCAATCGCAAACTGAAATACAATCAGCGTTTTTTGTAATGAAAATCCTTGATTTTTTATAAATGATGTTTTCCTGAAAATGCTTATTGCTTTTACCCTTGTTATCAGCCAGCCCGGATATAGACCTGCCAATAACATTACAGTAACTGCCAGTATAATGACGAAAAATATTAATTGGACTATACCTGTAACCGGAGTTATGCCAGGCGGTATAATATCTTTCAGTAACCAGAAACCTAACTGGATTAAGAAGTAAGAAAATATGCCGGCAATGGCAGTAGTGATTAAAGTTTCAAATAAAAACTGCTTGATTAACTGCCAGCGGGTGCTGCCGAGTGTTTTGCGCACACCAATTTCTTTTGCCCGTTGCGGTATGCTGGCTACACTCATGTTGATATAATTGATGCATGCCAGCGCAAGCAGGAATAAAGCAATGGCCATTAAACTATACAATACAGGTTTGCTTGTTTTGCGCACATCCTGTTCATTGATTTGTGTTGAGAAATGGGAATCCCGTAACGGCATTAATTCGTACCATCTTTTAAAGTTGATGCTGTTTGCCTGTTGCTGCTCGAATTCTTTACTTTTTTTATCAACTATCCTGTCAATTTGTTTTACAATAGCATCCGCATTTGCAGTATTTTTTAACTGCAGGTATACTTTGTCAGATC
>JBDTJV010000034.1:0-3342 GCA_039935675.1 Ginsengibacter sp.
TTGCCAATACAAGCCACTTTTATTTTTGAATTCTGTGCAAGAATTTCTGAAGAAAAAAATAATAATGAAATAAGAAGTAAGATGATCTTTTGTTTCATCCTGGATTTGATTTTACAGTAAACAAAGAAATAGCTTCGTTTTCTATTTTAGAGATCATCAATTAATCCTGGTAATTATTCACTTTTGGCCGTAGAAAACTTACCTGGATAACTAATGCTATTAATACAATCCCTGCGAGCATTGCAAAACTTTTTCCAAGATTACCTGCATCAGAAGATCTTCCTAATAAGTCGGTAATATAAGCTCCGGCAAATACCCCAACCATATTCATGATTCCATAAGCGGTGGCTCTTAATTTTTGGGGAACAAACTGGCAAAGTATCGGCATATTATTCGCATCAAACATTCCATAGCCTATACCAAAGCAAAGTGCAGCGCTAATCACGTTGAAAAGCGAATGGCCAAAACCGAGCAATAATAAAGATGGAATCGTCAATGCGAGACCAATCGCACTGGTATAAATTCTTCCGCGAATATTTTTTTGTACCCACCTGTCTGATAAAATTCCACCAAAGATGACACCAATAAATGACGAAGCTGCAATAGTAATTGTCGACAAAGGGCCAGCCTTAGACATAGGAATATTAAGGTTTTGGGCAAAAAGAGTAGGCAACCAATTTTTCGTTGCCCATCCGGGTAAACTCGGGATAGCGAAATAAAATAGTATGATCCAAAAAGAAATGTTGGAGAATAATAATGCAAGGCCTTTCAAAATAGAGGTTTTTTCAGGCACAAGTTTTTTATCAGTCAAATTGATTTCACCACGATCTTTTTTCTCCTTTAGAAAAATAATCAAGATCAATGAATAGGCGATACCAATTAATCCAAAAGTATGAAATGTAAAATGCCACGTATAAGCCGCAGCCACCGTTGCACCAAAGCCACCGAGCGCCTGGCCGAAATACAATCCCGTCATGTGAATTCCTATAGCAAGAGATCTTGTTTTATCATCATGATAGTCTGCAATCAGAGATAATCCGGCCGGAATATATAGTGCTTCGCTGATTCCCATTACGGCACGCAGCCAGTAAACCTGGTGGAAAGTATTGGCCAAACCCATCCCAAAAGTAACACCAGACCATACAAATAAACTTCCAACAATAAGCCATTTTCTATTAACCTTATCAGCAATAATTCCGGATATAGGACTCATAAAACCGTAAACCCAAAGAAATATCCCCATCAGGTAACCGAAGTTGGTGGCCGATTGCAGCTCATGAATATCTATCTGCATGGACGGGCGCATGGTGGCCAACATTTGCCTGTCCATATAATTGAGCAACGCCACTACCCAAAGAAGCGCGACTACAACCCATTTATAATTTTTACTCTTTTGCATCATTTATTGTTAGGCCTCACTCCGACCATCTCCCGAGGGAGAGGGAGACGAAAAGCTCATATTAATAATTTCATTTTTGACTTTGATGTGCATCTTCTCCTTTGTCGACAACTTTTCCCATCATCACATATGGTGTTCTAACTCCTGGCTTTATTTCTCCATTGGAAACAACAATTTCATTTCCCCATTTTACATCAGTTGTTGTAACATGGGCGGGAAAAGGCAAAATACCTATTTTCGTCCATACGTTAGTGATCGTATTATACAACAACAGACTTTTATCAAAACCTCTGTGATGAATGCTCAAATTGTTTTTTTCTTTTGTAAGCTTTGATTTTTCTTCCTTTGTTTTGGCCACGGCGATCAGTGAAATAAGCGTTTCAATTTTATGAAATATTTTTCCGTTATCGCCACCGGTAATCAAAATTTCATTTTCGCCCAAAGCAACACCTGCTGCGGCAGATAAATTAGTTATTTGAATTCCATCAGAAATATCCGCGCATTTTTTCCATTGATGTATTTCGGTATTAAAAGAAAATGTGGTGTTATGCAAACCACTGATTCCAGTAGCTGTTTTGGTTCTTCCTCCAATGATAAAAATTTCCTTTCCGGATTTACCATTTTGGACGATGGCCGTTGTATTTGCCAAAGCGATTGGAAGATTCGGAAGCGTTTTCCATATCGAATTTTCATCATTTAAATCCAAAGAAAAAAAACGGTTTGAAGAATGTTTTACTTCATCACCACCGACGGCATACACTACGTTATCAATGTGCGTAATAGCAATGTTTGTCAGTGCAACAGGCAAATCCGGCAAATCTTTCACATCGACATCGTTTTTGATCCGATTCCATTTTAATAAAAAGCATTTATTAGAATTTCCTTTTTCATTTTCACCGCCAACATATACAATACCTAATGATGTCGAGGTACATCCGCAATAGGCAATAGGTTCAGGCAAAATACTTTTTACATTTTTATCCCAATTAAAACTTTCACCTTTTTTTTCAAGAACGAAAATTTTATCTGAATAAGCTTTTTTTCCGCCTTCCCATGGTTTTTTATCGGGGAAATTAGATCCGCCAGCAACAATGAGGACATTATTATTTACTCCATTTATGACACCGGCGTATCCTGTTGATTCAATAGAATCAGATGATGGGATGAGCGCAATTTCTTTCCAGGAAATAGCGAGGGAAGGCTTTTGCGCAATAGAATCAGAGTTATGTAACATAAAAATCAATATGAGAAGAAAACAATTTCGGATCATTATTCAGGCTTTAAGTCAACAATTATTTTGAGCAAAAGCTACTGAAATTTAATTGTTCTACGTCCTTTTTGAAATTTTCAAATTCTTCCATGCCCATATTTTTTACAGGCAGGCGAAAACCGCCGCAATCCAAACCGATCAATTTCATATATGCTTTTCCTGTAGCGATGCCACCATACTTTCCCAACAAGGTTATCATATCAATCGATTGCTGTTGTAATGCCTGGGCTTTTTTCAGGTCATTTTTATTGAAAGCATCCATCAACGCATAATAAAGCGGGGCAGCATAGTTAAAAGTACTTCCCACAGATCCTTTGGCTCCTACAGCCAAAGCTGAAAGCATGTTTTCGTCACGCCCCCAAAGCATATCATATTTTCCATTTTCAAAATGCAGGCAGGAAAGAAAATCCATAAAATCTTCGTGGGTATATTTGATTCCCGCAAAGTTGGAAATCTTTCCTGTTACATTTTTTAACAAGTCGATCATAGGAAAACCAACTCCCGTCAATACAGGAATGTGGTAATAATAAAATGGCATTTCGGGAACCGAATCTGCAATTTCTTTGCAACATTCAGCAAGCATGGAAACATTAGCAGGTTTAAAATAAAAGGGTGCAGTGAACGAAACTCCATACAATCCGCATTGTTGAGAATACCTGGCAATTTCCTTGCA
>JBDTJV010000035.1:0-2828 GCA_039935675.1 Ginsengibacter sp.
CATGACTTTAAAAGGATGATTGCAGTAAACGGACTTTTAATGTGAATTTGTATTTAGCTATTCAAGAATAATCGCGCCCGGTTTAGACAAAGCTTTTTGTCGAGAGGTAAATAAATTAATTTTTCAAAGGATACAATTGATTGTTTTCTCCATGAACAGTTGTGTGAATTTTAAAAAAATAAAACATTAATTACTAAAGAATCAGCAATGAGCAATAGTTAAGAAAACTCTGGAAGAAAATGCAAACAATAAATTTTTTTTCAGAAATAGGATAGGTTTTTTTTATTATAATTAATTTTTTTTAATGAAAGATTTTAAAAACAAATTTTTAGTTTACATAGCGATAATTTTGATGATACCCGTTGCTGCTAATTCACAGAGCAAAGGCTGGGCAGCCGGAAGCCAGCAATTAAAGGAGCATTGGCAAATACAATCTTCTGAAAAGGTAAATGCGGGTGATGAAACAATTTCTACTTCAAATTTTAAACCTCAAAACTGGTATGACGCCAAAGTTCCCAGCAGCACATTAGGCTCTCTTGTAGATGATGGCGTTTTTAAAAATGTTTTTTTCAATCGAAATCTTGAAAATATTCCTGCAAGCTTTTTTGATGCTCCCTGGTGGTATCGTAAAACTTTTACTATTGATAAAATAGATCCCGGACAGATTTATCATCTTCGATTTAATGGAATTAGTTATCGCGCTGATATATGGCTGAATGGTAAAAAGATTGCTTCTTCAGATACTGTCGAAGGAAGTTTCCGTCAATTCATTTTTGACGTAACTCCATTTATAAAAAAAGGAGAGAATGTGCTTGCACTAAAAGTTTCAAAAGCAGAAGACGGTGAATTGAATATTGGATTTGTGGATTGGAATCCTGAACCCGCAGATAATAATATGGGAGTATGGCGCGATGTAGATTTGATATCAACAGGACCGGTAGCTGTAGAACAGCCTTTCATAATCACTGATGTGGATACCGCTACGCGCGATCACGCTGCTATTACGCTAAAAATAAAGCTGCATAATTATTCTGAAAAAGAAATTAGTGGAACGGTAAATGCTAACATTGAAAAAGACATTCATATTTCTAAAGAAGTACAACTGGCAGCCGGCGAAACGAAGGAAGTAATTCTTGATTCAACTGATTATCCCGCATTAAAAATAAATCACCTCAGGCTTTGGTGGACACACGATTTAGGAACCCCCAATTTGTATTCTATTGAAATAAATTATGTAACTAATAACCAGGTTTCTGATGTCAGAAAAATGAAGTTCGGTATTCGTACTGTTAATGGATATTGGAGCAGAGAGGGTTTCAGAGCTTACCGTCTGAATGGGAAAAATATTTTAATAAAGGGTGGGGGATGGACAGATCCGATGTTGCTGAATGCTACACCGAATTATGAACGCGCCGGTATTGAGTACGCCGTACATACCAACCTGAATACCATTCGCATGGAAGGATTCTGGGGACATGATCAACATCTATTCGATCTCTGTGATGAAAAAGGATTACTCGTGATGGCAGGTTTCAGTTGTCAATGGGAATGGAACGAATACTTTGGGGGAAATTACGAAGATACCAATGGAGCCATCAGAACTCCCAAGCAGATTGATGTTGCCGCAAAATCATGGCACGATCAGATTGTTCGGTTGAGGAATCATCCAAGTGTTTTCTTATGGCTTTATGGAAGCGACAAATGGCCAAGGCCGGAATTGGAACAAAAGTATCTTGATATTTTAAAAGCAAACGATCCCACACGCCCTTATGTACAATCAGCCGCACAATGGGTGAGTGAAATTACGGGACCGACAGGAGTTAAGATGCGCGGGCCTTATGATTATGTACCGCCGGATTATTGGTACATAGATAAGTTTTACGGTGGCGCTTTTGGATTTAATACAGAGACCGGCCCGGGGCCAGAGATACCCGTACTCGAAGTTTGGAAAAGATGATTCCCAAAGATTCCCTATGGCCTATCGGAAGTTCATGGTTGTATCATGCAGCAAGAGTAACGTTTCACAATCTGACGGCTTATAATTATGCGATGAACGAAAGGTTGGGATACGCAACCAATTTGACGGATTATTTACGAAAAGCACAATACCTCAACTATGAAGGAATGCGGGCTATGTTTGAAGCTTTTGAAGCTAACAAATTTAAAGCGACAGGAATTATACAGTGGATGTTCAATGCTTCGTGGCCAAAGCTTTGGTGGCAGTTATATGATTTTTACCTGATGCCCAACGGAGCCTTTTATGGAGCACGAGATGCAAATGAACCATTGCACATTTCATATAATTATGGAGATACCGGAATAGACGTAATGAATAATACTTCCGAAAAATCAAATGAACTTTCTGCACAAATTGCCGTGTATGATTTTAGCATGAATAAAGTATTGCAAAAAACAGTTCCGGAAAATAATCTCAAAGCACAGGAAGTACGTGATGTGTTTAAATTACCAACAGAAATGAACGTAAGTAAAACCTGGTTTCTTGACCTGAGGTTATTTGACAAACAAAATAATAGCGTGAGTACCAATTTCTATGTGTTGTCAACGCAGGGTGATAGCCTTGACGAAAAGAAAAGCACCTGGTACATAACACCACAATCACAATTTGCCGATTTGACGATGTTGCAAAATCTTCCTGCGGTGAAGTTAATAACAAGCGAGACAATAATGGTTAAAGGCGATAGTACGATTGTAAATGTAAAAGTAAAAAACCCGACATCACATCTTGCTTTCATGGTTTATTTAGATTTGAAAAAAGAAAAGACCAATGAATCTGTTGTCCCTGTATTTTGGAAACAAAATTATTTCAG
>JBDTJV010000036.1:0-3511 GCA_039935675.1 Ginsengibacter sp.
ATATTATTTATCCTGATAAGAGGCGTATTTCCAATCGTTTCTAAAATGCTGTTCTTCCACATATTTTCTTAATTTTTGCTAAGATAGAAAAAATAGTATAGAGCAGTTTTAGAGAATAATAAAAAGCGTAAAAGTGAAAATCAGAAGCTATTTCTTTTTATGCTTTTCGCTTTCTGTTTCTTTTTTATTGTGGGTAACGCCACCGCCCTTAAATTCCTGTTCTTCATTTTTACGGCTATCGAGATTGTCTCTTACATCGGGACGTTTGCTGTTATTATGTTTCCCGGTAGTTTTATTTTCTGAACGGATGTTGTCGTTTTTAAGTGCCATAAGTTTTATCAAAAAAGTGGTAAAAACTATGCCAGAAAACAAATAATCTCTGTCAAATAAAATCCCAAAGATCAATTGTTTTTTATTCCACAGTCACTGATTTTGCAAGATTCCTTGGTTTATCTACATCGCATCCTTTTGCTACGCCAATATAATAGGAAAGCAATTGTAGAGGAATTACACTTAAAAGCGGAGCTACAATCTCATTTGCCGGAGGAACAAAAAATACATCATCTGCCATTGAAGGAATAATGTCGTCGCCTTCTGTAATTATGGCGATTACTTTTCCTTTACGTGCTTTTATCTCCTGGATATTGCTTACGATCTTGGCATGATATTCATCTTTTGTAGCTACAAAGATGACCGGCAAATCTTTATCAACCAGTGCGATCGGACCATGTTTCATTTCGGCTGCAGGATAACCTTCTGCATGTATGTAAGAAATTTCTTTCAGTTTTAAAGCACCTTCCAAAGCGATTGGGAAATTATAGCCACGGCCAAGATAAAGGGCATTGGAAGCATCTTTATATTTTTCCGCCATAGGTTTTAAAAGGTCGCCGTTTTTTAAAATTGAATCCACTTTTTCAGGAATATTTTCCAGTTCCACTAATAGTTCGGTGTACCTGTTATGGTCAATAGTGCCTTTTTCTTTGGCAATTTTCAAAGCGATCATCATCAGAACTGCTAATTGAGCGGTAAAAGCTTTGGTGGAAGCTACGCCGATCTCTGGCCCTGCGTGTGTGTAGGCTCCTGCATCAGAAATGCGGGAAATGGATGAACCTACCACATTTACAATTCCAAAAATAAAGGCGCCTTGTTCTTTTGCCTTTTCAATGGCCACTAAAGTATCTGCGGTTTCGCCGCTTTGTGACACGGCTATGATCACATCGCCTTTGTTTACGATGGGATTTCTATAGCGAAATTCCGAGGCGTATTCCACTTCAACAGGAATCCGGCAAAGTTCTTCTATAATATATTCTGCTTCCAAAGCGGCATGCCAGCTTGTACCGCAGGCAATAATTATATATCTTGGCGCATTGATCAACGCCTCAATGTTGTCCTGTATACCCTTCATGGTGATCGTTCCTTTTTCTGCATCTAAACGTCCGCGCAAACAATCATAAATTGTTGCCGGTTGTTCATATATTTCCTTCAACATGAAATGATCATAACCTCCTTTTTCTATCGCAGCGAGTTCAAGATCAAGCTTGCTAATGTAAGGCATTTGTTTTTCGTTGCCTAAATTTTTAAGGATTAATTCGTCCGCTTTTATGATGGCAATTTCGTAATCATTTACATAGACCACTTCTTTAGTATATTCCAGCATGGGCGTGGCGTCTGAGCCGAGAAAGTGCTCACCTTTTCCAATGCCGATTACCAGCGGACTGCCTTTGCGGGCAGCAATTATGGTATCAGGATTATCCTGGTCGAGTAATAAGATCACATACGCACCTGAAACTCTTTTTAGCGCGATCCTGATTGCTTCTTCAAGTGGGCATTGAGTATTCTTCTGTATTTCTTCAATGAAATTTAATAAAACTTCTGTATCAGTTTCACTTTTGAATGTGTAACCTTTTTTAATAAGTTCTGACTTTAATTGAGCATAATTTTCAATGATGCCATTGTGGATCATTGCCAATTTTCCATTATTGCTTTTATGTGGATGTGCGTTTACATCGCTCGGTTCACCATGAGTTGCCCACCGCGTGTGGCCAATTCCTATATGAGCATTGACAGGTTTGCCAATCAGGGATTCTTCCAATTCTGCTACTTTCCCTTTTTTCTTATAAACCTGTAAACCGTTTTCGTTAATCAAAGCCACGCCAGTACTATCATAGCCGCGGTATTCCTGTCTTTTCAGACCTGTAATAATAATAGGATAAGCTTCTCTTGGTCCGATGTAACCTACAATTCCACACATAATTTTATTTTTTTTCCGTCGCAAAATAACGAAAAAGTGGCTAGTTATATTTTATCCGTCTATTCCAGGGGAAAAATAGAAATCTTGAATAAAAGTTGGTTTACTACTTTTCGTATTAAAAAGGTGATTGAATAAGCTAACTTTTGGCTATTCATTGATCAAATCTTATTTTTAAAAGAAATTATAAATATCAAAAACTTGAAAAGAATTTTTTTGATCTGGTTGTGTTTTTTCTCTCCATGGAATCTAAAAGCACAAACTACGAATCCAGCATTCAGGTTGATTGCCTTTTATACCGCAAAAAATGATCCGGCTCATATCAGCTTTGTCCACGAAGCCAATAAATGGTTTCCAGAAATGGGGAAAAAATACCATTTCACTTATGATTCTACGAATGACTGGGAAAATCTGAATTTGAAATTTCTTTCTCATTACCAGGTTGTGATATTTTTAGATACGCGCCCAGATGATTCTTTGCAAAGGATTGGTTTCCAAAAATATATGGAAAATGGCGGCGCGTGGATGGGATTTCATTTTTCCGCTTTCGCCCTTACTCCTTCTGACTTCCCCATGAATTGGGATTGGTACCACAATCAATTCCTGGGATCCGGATCTTATGTAAGTAATACCTGGCGACCAACTTCGGCTATTTTGCGCGTAGAAGATAGTGATCATCCCGCGACCAAAAATCTTCCAAAAACTTTTAAATCTGCTCCAAATGAATGGTACAGATGGTCGAATGATCTTCGTAAAAATCCAAATATTCAAATTCTTGTCTCTATTGATTCCAGTAGTTTTCCACTCGGTACTGGTCCAAAACAAAGTGAGATCTGGCACAGTGGATATTACCCTATGGTGTGGACCAATAAGAATTATAAAATGATCTATTTTAATATGGGCCACAACGATATGGATTATGAACATAAATTTGATACAATCAACCGGACTTTGTCCTATACATTCTCCAGCAAATTCCAGGATGAGTTAATTATTAATTCACTATTATGGCTTGGCAAAAGGTGACTGAGCATTAAATAAGAAAAATGATTGCGACAGAATGGATTTTTATAAAACAGAATGTCGTATATTTGGAAAACGAAAAAAAATGAACTACACAAAAAAAACAACTCCATATACAATAGAGGAAGAACCAACAAATATTGTAGAAGAAGCAGCTGTTCAATATGAAACTTTAAGAGTGATTTTAGGTGGAAATAAAACTTTGAAAAAAACTTTGAGAGGTGATTTTGATTTGATAGA
>JBDTJV010000037.1:0-6974 GCA_039935675.1 Ginsengibacter sp.
GATAAAACAGGCCTTTCGATAAATGTTTTTAGCATAATTTTTCTGATTGATTATTTCAGGCCCTCATAGACTTTATTTGCAGGTTGAAGATCAGGCTTAATGACCGTACTGTCCTGTAATGCTGAAGTACTTTCATACACTACGGTATCGCCTGCTTTTAGCCCTGATGTTACTACAAAGTACTGGCCCGCTGCTATCTTCATCACTTCAATCTCTGTATTGATTACTTTATTGTTATTTACCAGGTAGACGAAAGTTTTGCCCTGCAATTCATACGTCGAACGCTGCGGAATGACGATGGCATTTTCTATGGTAACAGGAATTTCGAGCGTGGCACTGGCACCGCTGCGCAATAAGCCAACAGGATTGGGGAAAGTAGCCCGGAAGCTTGCGGAACCTGTTTGTGAATTGATTAATCCTGCAATAGTTTCCACCCTTCCTTTTTCCGGATATTCACTGCCATCGGCCAGCGTTAAAGTGACCGGCGGCATATGTCTAAGCTTGGCATCCAGCGTACTCCCCTGGTATTGCCTTGAAAAGTCAAGCAGCTGCTTTTCATTCAGAGAAAAATAAGCATACACTTTATTTATGTTGGAAACGGTGGTAAGAGGCATAGTGGTAGTGCTGCTAACCAGGCTTCCTAATTTATAAGGAATGGTACCTACAACACCATCGACCGGGCTTGTTATTTTTGTATAACCCAGGTTTGTTCTTGCATTGGCAAGATTAGTTCTTGCCTGTGCCAAGGCTGCCTGGCGTGCCTGCAACGTGTATTCTGCTGATTCCAGTTCATAATTACTAATAATCTGTTTCTCTACCAGTGGCTTTGTTTTCTTTACCTGTAATTCTGCCGCACTTACGTCTGCCTGCGCACTGCTGATGGCTGCTGTCGCATTATTTACGTCCTGTTGATATTGAGGCGCACTGATGCGGAATAATAACTGCCCTTTTTTTACAACGGCACCTTCATCTACATAAATCTTTTCAACATAGCCGTCAATATTGGGACGGATCTCAATGTTTTGTTCGCCTTGCAACGATGCCGGGTAATCGGTTTTTAAGGTAGCTGTTTGAGAGATTACTTTGAACACAGGATATGTTGGTGTTGAAGGTGCTGCGCCAGCCTGCGTAGCCGGGCCTCCCGAACGATTTCCGCAAGAATATAACAATGAAATTGTCAAGCCTGCTGCAAGTGATAAAACTTTGTTCAAATTATTTATTTTGTATTTGCCTTGTTTCATAATTTAATTGTACGGTAAGTTGAATTTAAAATTGGCAGTATGGTCAGCCGCAGATTATCTATCTGAATAGCATTGAAGACTTGCTTCATAAGTTCGTCTCCCGACCTGGAATAGTAATGAAGTGAAGTTCTGCTGAGTCGGGCAGAGTGGGCTATATGCTGAATGGTTGCATGCAATTTGACTTCAGCAAAAAAGAATTGCCTGGCTGTATATCTAACTGACTGTTCTGTGCCCGTATCTCTTGCTGACATTTATTTGACAAATCTGTCACACTTTATGGAAAGTAAAAAATATTTTTGTTGAGTGGTTGCTTTAGGCTATCGAAAGGATGTTATTGGTTTGGTTTTGCAATCACAGGTTTTCCCGACTGTATTTTTTTTGGGATTAACTATTTTGGTGATTTGATTAAAAAGGAAACCGGAAAATCCCCGCAGGAATATATTCAAAGCAAATTAATTGATATAGCCAAAGAAAGAGTTTTCGACATTGATAAATCCATCAGCGAAGTGGCTTATGACTTAGGTTTTACATATCCGCAATACTTTACAAGGCTATTCAAACAAAAAGTGGGCGTGATACCTAATGAGTTTAGGAATTTGAATTAATGATAGACGGAATTCAAGTCATGGCATTTTATTTTTTCACTTCTGTATGATTAATATAAAGCAGTAAACAAACAAATTCCTCCGATTTTGATTTCATAATCTTTTTCATATTTTCATTCTGTTGTTGTTCGGAATATAGACTGTTACAAGGTTTGGTTCTGATAAAGTATTTTCTGTAACGGAATTTCTTACTCTTTGAATTTGTTTGATGTCGTCAATTACAGCTTTTCTTATATTCATATCTTGTTAGCTTGATTTAGTTTAGATTGGCCGCTCATAGGATAGTTGGAAAAGGATCGAAATCGGGGGAATTTGTTTGTTTACTGGGATAATCTCTTTTGATGAATGTACGGCACAAGAATGGCTAACGCTCATGGCTATACGACAAAGCTTGCGCAATTGGGAGATGCAGCTTAAGAAAGGATTAAAAATATATTCTCAAACTGACTGCAAAAAAGAACCAATTATTTCAATCAAGCCATTTTTCTATTTTCGAAGATACAGGTATGTCTAAATGAAGTACTAAAGCCTGAAATAAATACCGCAATTTATTGGCTAAAGTGGCATTCTTAAATCGTGGAACGCTTTTCAATATCCAGAATTCAGATTGGGGGAAACGTTTTGGATTTTGATCGAATCGTTTTTGCCAGAAGTTTATAAAAAAGGGAACAATGCAAAAACTATAAAACGCTCGGAATTTATTATTAAATACTTCATCAATACCTGGTATTAAAGCAAGTTGCATTTGAGCTGCCTCAAAAATAGAAGCGTCCAAGCTGGCCAAAATGTAGCCCACAGTAAGCACCTGACTCTTGTACGGTCCATTATAATTGTCTAATAAAATGTTTATTTCTGCCAGAGCCGCTTTCTCTACCAAGCATTTACAATAGATCTGCTTGATGAAGTCCAAAGTATCGTTATCTTTTAAATCAATTGATAGATAATCAAATACATTATCTATCCAAGATGGCAAATCAGATTGATGAATTTTCTCAAATAAAATATCTTCAGCTATTGTGAATACTATTGGGACTACTATATATTGATAATAATAAGGCTCATTCCTTTCCCAAGCTTTATTCTGCTCCAGGGCCAGTTTAAGTAATGAATCATCTTTGGTCTTTTGTGACTTATTCAATTTTTCCAAAAAATCTTCAATGTATAGAAATAAATTCACTGCTTTTTGGTAATTCCTTTCGAGAATCAGATAGAAAGTATTGACCATCAAAACAGGAGCATATTTTGTATCAGAAAGATTAAGAGATATGTCAATTCCTTTCAGTGCCCATTTTTTAGCTGATTCATATTTTCCAAGAAATTCAAAAATACTCTCGAAGAGGGTAGTTACTATAAATTTTCGTTCGTCAAAATAGAAACCACCTTCAAGTAACTTATCTATAGAAAAATAAAATGTTCCTCTAACAGGAATTGCATATTCACCACCATCACCAGCCTTTGTCGGAGGATATCCATCCATTAAGATACCTTTTACATAATTAGTTACGTGACCAAATCGGATAATGGCAGCTTGATTTTCAGGTATCTCTTCAAAATTATCTAGCAGCAACTCAAATCCTTTTTCTAAATGATTTATAGCTTCTATATTCTCTCCAACAAGCCAAAACGAAATACCTGCCTCTCCATAAAATTTTATTTTGTCCATTATGGGAGTTCGAGAATCTGAAATTGCTTTATTTAACCCCTTTAGCATATAATCGTGTGCTTCACTATTATCAGATGTGCTTATCAGCTGAGCGAAAATGATATATGCATCAAGTCCCTCAATGTAGTGCTCTGGCAATTCGATATCTACAATTTGTGCAAGACTCTTTAAAGATTCCACTCTATTTCCGGCATAAAATAATTGTCTTCCAACTTCTTCCTTAATTAAATATTGATATATTGGCTCAGAGTCTATAAGTTCATGAAACTGGCCTACATATACCATTGACGTTGCTAAGTTAACAGAATGAATTGCATTTAGTCTAATTATGTATCGAAGTGAATAGATCGTCAGTAAAGGCAACTTGAGCTTGATCGACAGTTCAGCAATGGTTTTCAAAGTACTTATTCCTTGCTCCAACTCTTCCTTTAGAGCCGAACACAAATGAACCAATGAATGTCCAGCTATTATATAGCCTTGACTGCTATAAATGCTATTGGCGGTGAATTTTTCAGATACGGTTTCGAACGTAGCAAACCAGTCAATAAATTCCTGTTTTGATCGGAGTTTATAAAATGAAATCCATATGAAGTCATCCTGTGCTAAATCCTTTAATGGAAAGTCTGGCAGGTCCATTTGAATATTAGCAAGACCTTCTTGTGCCTCAATGAAATTCAACAGAGCTTTATTCGGTTCTATTTTTGAAAAAACATGATGGAACACTAAGTTTTTCATAACCTTTCCCAGTTGTCCGACATCTTCTTTGCCTGCTATCTCTTCAATGTCCTTAATTAGAAAATCAATGTTTTTTTTGTGCTGAAGTGCAACATTAATTTGCAAAAACCTGATTAGTACTTTGAAAAAAGGACTAATCTCTTCCGGCAGTTTTATATAATACCAGTAAAGGTCAAACCCCCATTTGAAAAAAAGTTCTTTATTCTTTAACGACTCTTGCAACACCAAAATAAGAACTATTGCCAGTTTTGGAAATGCATTTCCTTTATGATAATAGTTTATTACTGTAGAGGCTTCAGTTTGGGAAATCAATTTTTTAGATAAAATCATATCTCCCAGAGCCGTATTAATTTCATTTTCTATCCGGTCACTAAGATTAGAATCCATTTGCTTTACCAATGGGGAAAGTTCAAGTTTATAGTCATCAACTAGTTTTAACCAAATGCCTTTCAATCTTTGAATTGATTCGGTTGGATGGTTGATTTCTGGCAAAATATTGCTTACAGCTCTTATTTCAGCTGCCGAGAAGGATCCATTAATAGGGCTTAATCTATACAATAATCTTTTTGTATTCTCATCCATCGATGATTCTATTATTTTGCTGTAGACTTCAGCCTTATAATCCTCCCCGAAATTTCCCTTAAAAATGGTCAAGACTGCTTGATTGTCTATTTCCCAGTTATGCTCTTGAAGATATTTACAGATAGCGTTTATGATTAGTGGATGACCTTCAGTTAATGTTTCGATCAATCCTGCTTCTTCTTTTATTGTCTCTTCATTCGCACCATAAAACTTCATCACATCTCCAGTTTCTTCCTGTGAAAATATTGGAATCGGATACTTAACAATGTAATTGAAAATGTCATACTCTGTTGAATATGGAGAATCATAATTACTAGTTACTACAATATTTACTTTTGCATCAATTGCTTCCTTAATTAATATGGAAAAATTCCTTTTTTGTGATTCTTTGCCAGAGAGTTGAGGTAAATCGTTTAGTATTATAAGTGAACCAGGACCGACAAATTTTAAAATTTCTTTTATTGTATTTTTTATGGTGGAGCTACGATTGATGTTTAATGCGAGACTTAATTCATCTATAATTCTCTCTACAAACTCCTGCTCATCTTTTATAGTAGCTGCGTCAAACCAATATGAGTTTTCCACATATTGTTTACCTATTAAAATAGCCAGTTGTGTCTTGCCAGTTGAAACATTCCCAGTAATCCATAGAAGAGTATTGGCGGTTAAAATATCTATCTCTTCTGCCACGCGAATTTTCCGATCACTTAAGATGGGGATGTTGGGAAGAGATAAGTCCCTCACGAATAATGGTCGGTCATTTAAAGTAAAATCGACGTTAAGCTCTTTTTTAAGGTCTTCAATTTGCTCATTTAGACCATTAATTAGAGCTAATAAGTCTGTTGATTCAACATTAGTTCCGGTGTCCTCAATACCTATGTCTGACTCAACTAATTTTTTGATTTTTAAAAAAAGCACTTCGTCAGTATCAAAAATTATCTTTATTGCTTTGGTGAGATCATCTATATAAAGTATATCGGTCTCCGGATTGAAAGCTGGAAGAATAGTTTTTGGATCTATGCGACCAAAAGTAATTTTGACTCCGTCGCTTAGAATTAAAAATTTAATACCCCCTGAAAAAGTTTCATGATATTTTTTTTTTAAAACTGTCCGCAATGTGGATATTACCTTATCGGTGTCAGTCCTGGAACTCACTTGATAAGCAACCTTTGAAATGAGCTCATCACCCAAATCGAGGCCCGGATAATTTGTTTTTTCTAAATTAAGGTCCTTTAGTTTTAGCCCGTAGATTAGATTGAGAAGCTTTAAGCAAAAAGATTCTGCAATTTTGTTGATGTCAAATAAAAATATAGCATTATTGCTCCGAATTCGGACTATCCAGGTAGATAATAAATCTATTACTTTTTTTAAATCGCTTTCTTTTGCCATGTATCAGTTTATTGGGCTGTCTCGGTAATATCTTCTGAAATGTTGGGAAAAGTACTGAATAAAACGATTAAAAAATTTATTCAATTTGGCCTTTTGTTGGCGCAAGCTTAGTAGCCAAGATATCTGTGCGTTAGCCATGCTTGTGCCCATGTGTATAAAATCTTCATTTATGAAACCTCACACAGTAAACAAACAATTTCCTCCAATTCTCATTTTACAATCTTTAATGGTACGCGAACACATCTCGCAGAGGAGAAGCGGCTCTGCATCTAACTACATCCCTACCTCCGTTTTTTGTAAACTAAAAGATATGAGTTGCACATGCCGCTTGCATTATTTTTATTATTGGAATATTCCAGGATAGCCGGGAATATTGATGGAGATGTTAGATAATGACCAACTCAACTCCTCTCTTCAAACTACAATTTCGTTACAATTGCCAATAATTTTTTTACATGTTCATATTTGAAAAGATAAGAGCAGTAAACCAACAAATAACTATTGTTTTGATTTTATAAACTTCGCTACATCTATCATTGGGCTATCCAAATATCTTTTTCGTTTTGTTTTAAATAATGTAATAATCATAGCCGTTAAGATTTTCAGGATGATTTTTAATTGACAGATTTTACAAGTAAATTTGTGAAAACCTGAATTCAATGGCAAACGTGCTAGACAAAGAATTGATACAGTATTTTACTAAACTGGATGAGCCTCAAAAAAAATCGTTATTGGAAATGATTAAGTCATTTTTAAAGA
>JBDTJV010000038.1:0-7784 GCA_039935675.1 Ginsengibacter sp.
AAAAAGAAAATATTTATCTTTTGTAGTTACCGTCCAGTCACAATCAAATTGTACTTCATCCGGATTTTTATGAATTGATTTATTAATCGCGGCCACCATTTTAAAAACATTGTTGCAAAGGCTTGAAATACATGCACTATCGAGTCTTTCGAAAACCCGGTTCTTAATATATATCACAGGGGTGATGGAAAAGAAAAGTTTTGTGGTATCAAAAGTAACAGGCGCCACAGGTTTTGGCTGGGCATCTTCGGATGCCATATCGATATCAAAATAACGTACATAAAGCATTGACACCTTATTATTTCTAATTGTATTTATTTCCTGCAAATCTAGAAGAAACGAAGTCTTCCAATAATAAAATGAAATCGATTTTTCTCTCTTATGACAGGCGCATAAAATAATAACAGCTAGTAATAAAAGGAATAAAAAAGATTTTGAAATCAAAAAGAAAATTTTAGCAAATCTATTTTTTGTTTTTTAAAATAAAAAAGAAGAAAGAAAACTTGATGTATACAGTAAACAAAGTTTTTCTAACGATTTATATTTTTCCATCACATGCTGGCGCGTTTACCTGTGTTTTAGGCCTACTTACTTTTATATTTGACCTTTTATGCTATGTACGGTTTTATACAAACCGCATTGATTTTTATAACGTCGGTTTTTTTAATCCCCTACCCTGTAATGCCTGAACGATTTTTTAACCTGTTTAGTTTGAACGCACTTAGTTGGTCGCTATTTTGGGAGTACGGTGCTAATTTCGTGTATGCATCAGTGTTATTTAAAGCAACCAAAAAAGTGCTGGCTCCCCTGGTTATTTGAGCTGCTGTTGGTATTTTTTATGTAGGTTAGAATTCCGGTGCCCGGCTCAAATTGGGATTTAATTTCAGAGAACAAAGCGCCCCGATAAACATCTGGTATGCTGAAACCATGAAGGATGGCTGGACGATGGTTGTCAATAAAGGCGATTTTATGGCACAGCATGAACACACCATTGTTGTGACTGAAGGTAAGCCGATTGTATTGACAGAGATGAGTGAAATATGGAATTAGCAAAAACCAACTGCTAAGTATCAAATGAGCATAAAAGCGGGAATTGCTAAAATGGATTTAAAATTCCCGAAACTGACCAACTTCTATGAAACAATTGATCTACATTTAGTACTTACAATTCTAATAAACTTAAGTGCTAAAAATCCGCCCCAGCTCCGGGCCAGAAAAACGTATTATGTACATTTCTAACTTTTGCTAAATTTCAAGTATGATAAAATCTTTATTCTTAGTCATCGTGTTTGGTTCATCTGCCCTGGTATCATTTTCACAGGAAAATTCTCAAACCCAAAAAGAATGCAGGATTACCGGTGGAGTTGGATTTGCCGGTGCGACAAAAAATACCAAATCAGTAGGCCAGGATGTTTGGTTTCAACTTGACTACAAACTATCTGAAAACATTTCTATAGCAACAGAGTTTGAAAATATGACTTATAAACAACCGGGCTATTATGAGAATTTGCCAGTAGCCCCAAATGAGATAAAAGTAATTGACAATAATTCTTCTTTATTATTAAAATATCATATTCCTGTAAATTCAATTTTAAAAGTTGCTTTGGCAAGTGGCTGGACCTTCACAACGAGGCAGAGTGATTATTATATTTATGAAAGTGATAGCTCATCGCAACACTATTTTAGAAATGTAACATCCTTTAGTGATTATAGAATTCCTTTATTACTTGAAGTAGAATATCCTGTTTCCAAAAAAATTAATATTCAGGCAAGAATAAAATATAACTTAAATCCGCAAAATGGTGATACGTATTCAGGGGGTATTGGATTATCATTAAAGTTGTAAGGCTGTGAGATCGTAAAACAACAATTGACTGCGACTAAAGAACTATTTTGTTTTTGTCCGGTTAATATAGTAAACCAACAAATAGCTTATATTTTTATTTTCATAAAAAATTAATTACTAACCATTATTTTTGACTCCTTAAAAACCACAATCGACAATAACTGCTTGTTCAAAATCGTTATCAGGACCACAATATGAAGATCATTTTTCTTTTAGTGCCGGCATTTTTTGTCAGCGTTTTGCTATCTGCCCAAAAAAAATATTTCACAAAAGGAGAAATTATAACCACTGCCGGTGATACCGTTTCCGGATTTATTGAAAGACTAAGAGATAGTGACCTTGGCGATGGCATTCACTTCAAAAGGTCGCTCAGTAGCCATGAGCAACAGTGGTTTCCGCCTGATAGTTTATCAGGATTCATTTTTCAGAATGAAAACCGTGATTATGAACCGGTTTCCTATACAGATACAATAAAAGGAATTGAAGTTCATAAGAAAATATTCGCCAACGTGCTTTTAAAAGGATACTGCAGCCTTTACATTGTTTACCTGAAGCCGGAAGACGTGCATATAATATCTGAAACCAACAACAATCACATTTTTCTTGCAAAAAAATCAGGAATTGTTACTGAGCTGGCTGAGTATGAATCCGTCACTAATTCTATTTACAATCTTGATAAGCAATATGTGAGCTTTTTAGCGAGACTCTTCGACGATTGCTCATCAATAGATTCTGCAGATATAGCACAAACTGGTTTTTACAGTAAAGCCATGATCAAATTATTTACAAAATATAATCTTTGCCGTAATCCCGGAGTAGTTCCCAAGATTTATAAAACCAAAGAGAAATTAAAATTCTCAGGTACCGTATATGGGGGCTATACGATGTTCATAGCAAAATCGGTTCAACCAATTGGAGGTTTAGATATTGGTACATTCCTTAGTATTATTCACCCACGCATCAATGAACGGCTGGCACTTTCCTTCGGATTTAATTATAGAAATTTCAAGTATTCGTTTTATAATGAAATGGATAGCATGACCGAAAATCATACTGACAATTTGATTGGTTTGCCGATCAATTTTACTTATTTTTTCAGCAATAATACTGTAGCGCCTTTTTTTGATATGGGTATAATACCTGCCTTTGTAAAAGAAAATTATATTGATAATAAAGGAGCCGAAATAAGCAAGGGTTTTTTAGTTTTTGGAAGTTTTGGTCTTGGTGTAAATATTTCTCACGTCTATTTATCTGCCTTGTTTGAACTTAGCGGAATTGTGATGGTTAAGACAGGTTCCTATTTTAGATTCAGGATCGGGTATCGGTTCTGACAGATAAGTTATTTTTTTGTCAGTTACCCGGGCAATTGATTTGATTCAGATTTTTCTATATCAATCTTCTCAATACCTGATGAACACCTCCGATCCTGATCGGGATAATGCTATCTAAGTTCTCCGGGTGGAAATTTCTTTGTTTAGAATTTTGTTCATAATTTCATTTTTCGGTAATTATTTGGTGCTGACGTTTGGGCAAAAGAATATAAAATTTCCTGCTAATGTAAGCCCTGGCAATTGGCAGCCATTAAAGAATAACAACACAAAATAAAAAGTGAAAGAGTATTTTCGACTTCAATACAAAATGATCAACCGAAGGTTTAAAGATGCAGGCTTTGAACCGCTATTGGCCTATATTATTTTAGCAGCCATTTTTGCCGCTCTTTCGGCTTACTTGTTTTATAAGACTGAATTTGCAACATATATTTATTCTTTACTTGCATTGGCTCTTGCCGGCAAACTCTCAGAAATCAGGCGAACTGAATTTATAAAACTTTGCTTTGGTGACAAAAAGCTGCAAGAAATAAGGATTGCAGAAAACCTCATCATTGCATTTCCATTCCTTGTTTTTTTAGTTTTTAAACATCAATTCCTGGCTTCAATTGTTTTATTAATTCTTGCAACGCTTTTAGCTCTTGTGAATTTTCGCACGGAGCTGAATTTTACTATTCCAACTCCGTTCTCCAAAAAACCATTCGAATTTTCGACAGGATTTAGAAATACTTTTTACCTGGTTATAGGAGCTTACGTATTAACTGTTATCGCTGTTTCTGTGAATAATTTCAATCTTGGAATATTTGCTATGCTCCTTATGTTCGCAATTACATTAAGTTATTACTCAAATCCCGAAAATGAATATTATGTCTGGACGTACAGTCTTAACCCTAAAATGTTCCTGTCTCAAAAGATAAAAACAGCACTCCGGTTTTCTTCTTTTCTCGCTCTCCCGATCGCAATAATTCTGGCAATTTTTTATCAGCATAGTATAGGTTTTATATTGATATTCTTTTTGATCGGTTGGGCATTTCATGTTTGTATGATTGTAACCAAATATGCCACTTATCCTGATGAATTAAATGTAGGTCAGGCTGTACTGTTGTCTCTTTGTATTGGATTTCCGCCCTTGCTTATTGTCTTAATTCCTTACCTTTTTTTTAAATCAGAAAACCGCCTTAGCAGCTTATTAAAATGATAGCAGTCCGTAATTTATTTAAGAAATATGGTACAAATGAAGTTCTGAAAAATGTCAATGTACAATTTGATAAAGGAAATGTATATGGAATTGTTGGGGAAAACGGAGCCGGAAAGACAACGCTGTTCCGATGTATTGCGGGATTGGAAAATTATGAAGGCGAAGTAAGTTCAGACCTTCACCCGCTTAAAAACCATCTTGGGTTATTATTTACCGATCCTTACTTTTTTCAAAAAATCACCGGAGAAGAATATATCCGGTTATTATGCAACGCAAGAAACAACAAAATCGCTGACATCGAAAACAGAAATATTTTTGATTTGCCATTAAATCAATATGCCTCTGTCTATTCCACCGGGATGAAAAAGAAGTTAGCGATCACCGCTATTCTTTTGCAAGGCAATCAGTATTTCATACTTGACGAACCTTTTAACGGAGTGGATATACACAGCAATATTATCATCACAGAAATCATCCATAAACTAAGAGAACTCAATAAAACTGTTATTATTTCATCTCACATTTTTTCAACATTAAGCGACACCTGTGACGAAATACATTTGCTAAGCCATGGCGAATTGGTAAAGTCTGTAAAAAGGGAAAACTTTTTGGATCTTGAATTAGAAATGAAAGAAATAACCGTTGGTAATAAAATTGAAAAATTGGGACTTTCATAAATAAAATGATGATGAGAAATGGAGATTGATGCTTACTTAATCCGCTTTTATCAAAAAAAATCCGGTAATAAAGATTGGCCTTTGGACCCCATATCGACTGCAATTGCTTATAATTTAAATTCCCGGGAAAGTTGATTACTTTTATAAGACCATTTAGTCAAAACATTAACATGGAAATAAAAATACAAAATCAAAACATGGTCAAATTATTTTGGCTGGCTTAATAGATACGGCACTCATTATCACATTTGTTGCATTCTCTTTTAATTCAATTGCATTTACTCCTGCAATAATTACACATCCTACTTTATCCCTTTTTATTTGTTTTATTTTATATCGAATCATAACTATTTCAATTTTTAATTCAACATTAGGAATGAGGTTACTCGGCTTGACTTTCTTAAATGAAGAAGAGGAAATACTAAACTTAAAAGAAAAACTATTAGCTGCTATCTTTATTCTTTTCCGGGGAGTAGATTACTACCGTGAAGTTCGTGGTCGCATCTAACAATCTGCAATCACCATAAGTAACTTAAACTTAAATTAAGATTAACTTGAGCACTCAATAAGTGTCTCTTAATACGACTACTCAGGATGTTCCGTATGCTTTCGATTACAGCAGACGAACTAATAATTCCTTTTTCTATTTACCTTCATCTTTTGTTTTTCATTCCCTATTTATTGATAGGCTTTTTTTATGTAAATCAACATTCAAATGAAATTAATAGCAATAGAAGAGCATTTTCTTACAACTGAAATCAGAAATGCCTGGAAAAATTTTCCGGAAGAGGATCCTGCGCAACATCTTCATCTCGGCAAAATTGAAGATCGGTTAGACGATATTGGCAGCGATCGGTTAAGCCTAATGGATGAATCCGGGATTGACGTACAGGTTCTTTCTTTAACCAGCCCTGGCCTTCACAATTTAGGGAATGAAAGTATCCAACTCGCTCAGAACACCAACGATTTTGTTGCCTCAGTAATCAAAAATAATCCCGCCAGATTTCAAGGGTTTGCGACACTCCCAACTCCTGCTCCAAAAGAAGCAGCCAAAGAGTTGGAACGATCCATAAAAACTCTTGGATTAAAAGGAGCCATGCTATTTGGTCGAACCCGTGAAAAAAATTTTGATCATAAAGATTTTTGGCCAATATTTGAAAGCGCGGAAGCACTAAATGCGCCCTTATTTATTCATCCACAAATTCCACAAAAAGCAATAAGAGATATTTATTATTCAGGTTTTGATGAGCAGACTGATTTGGCTTTTTCTACGTATGGTCTTGGATGGCATTATGAAGCAGGGATACAATTTGTAAGGTTGGTTTTAGCTAAAGTTTTTGACCGTTTCCCAAACCTCCAAATCATTCTTGGACATTGGGGAGAAGTTATTCTTTTCTATTTAGAAAGATTGACATCTTTGAACAGATCAGCAAACCTTGATAAACCTTTTATTGATTACGTTCGCCAAAACCTTTATGTTACTTCAAGTGGAATGTTCAGCAATTCATATCTGCAAAGGGCTGTTGAAATTATAGGAATTGACCGGATTATTTTCTCTGCGGATTATCCCTACCAATATCGCCCCGGAAGAGATGCCCGGAAATTCCTGGAACAAATCCCTTTAAATGAAGATGAGAAAGAAAAATTTGCGCATGGGAATTGGGAAAGATTAATTGGGGAAATTCATTGAGTTGATTTGATTTTTGAAATTGAGAAAAATTTCAAGTTGAAAGCAGGATGCCAGGTGGTTTTGGCAATCAAACTGCAGCAATCAATAATGGCTTTCTATATATGCGGTGCCGGAAGTTAGGTTTGAACTTTTTGTTTTAAAATTATAATTTTCCCTTTCCCACCCTGGTATTTTTTTCTTAATCTTTGTCTTAAATAAACTGAACAAAAAAAATGAATACTAAGTTATTAATGTCAATAAGTGCCGTATTGTTGGGAGCAACTGGAATTGTTTTGACATTTATGCCGGAGGAAGTTTCACGCGTTTTGAATTTGACCGGATCAACTCCAATTGTTTTCCAAATTTTAGGTGCGCTTTATTTCGGATTTGCTATGCTAAATTGGACAGCAAAAGGAAATTTAATTGGTGGTATATACAGCAGACCCGTTGCTATCGGCAACTTTTCCCATTTTATTATTGGCGGACTTGCTTTGATTAAATTGGCAATACATAATCCTGGGTGGACTGCTGGTTGGATCTGTTCTATTGTATATTTAATATTTGCATTGCTGTTTGGCTGGGTGTTCTTTAATAATCCTGTTACTGCTAACAAACCAATTTGACGCTAATTCTACGATAAAAAAACCACCAGCAATTCCAGGTTTTGTAAAACGACGTGGAGCATTTTTTATTAAATTTTAAAAATCCTCACGTGATAACTGTCCTATTTCATATCACTCTCCACTCCCCTTGTCTCCGACAAAGTATTGTTCTTTATTTCTGAATAATACATTGAACGTCGTAAGGGTTCCATAGATGCGTGTGATATATTGCTGTAGATTCACTTTATCCTCATCGCTCAAAAGTTTGTGCGCGTTTAATTGCTGCTCCATTACTCTGAGCCTGTCGCGAAGCATTACAATTTTATGAAAGAAAATATCAATGGGAATTTCTTTTGCCTTTTGCGTTTTATCGGCCGGTTGCAGCAGCATCATTCCTCCCCGCCATTTATCTCCGAGGGGAACAATCTCTGAATTGCCATTCCATAATCTCAATATTTTCAATA
>JBDTJV010000039.1:0-4183 GCA_039935675.1 Ginsengibacter sp.
ACAATTTCTTTCCGAAAATGAGTTCCCCAGTTTAAAATTTCATTTAGTAATTTTTTCATCGACTTACCTAAAGGAGTTAGTGAATATTCCACCGTTACAGGCATACTATCATAAAGTGTACGGGTAATAATTTTGTTCTCCTCTAAAGCCTTTAATTCCTGCGACAACATTTTGGGTGATATGTCTACAATCTCCCTTTGAATTTCTCCAAATCTTTTGTTGCCAAATGTCAATGCCAGAATAATAGGCACCCTCCATTTGCCTTGAATTACCTCCAGGGTATCTCTTGTAACCATTAATCTTTGCTGACATACTTCGCCTTTTTGATTCATAACGTGTTTATTTTCAATATAGTTACCTTCAGGTAACTACTTACCAGTTGGTAACAACTATACTTTAGATAGCAAATATAAATAATTTTGCTTCATAATTTAAAACATAAATATAAAAATAATGACAAATACAAAGACATGGGTAATTGACGAGATGCACTCTGATATACTATTCAAAATCAAGCATTTGGTTATCTCCAATGTAACAGGTTCTTTCAAAAAATTTGAAGGAAAAATAGTTACCCGAGGAGATGATTTTAGTAATGCGAAAGTGAATTTTACGATTGATGTAAAAAGTATTGATACCAACCAGGCTCAACGTGATGGCCATTTGCAAACCGGCGATTTTTTTGCAGCAGATTTATATCCCCAAATTACTTTTGAGTCAACTTCATTCGTAAACGTGGGTGATAGTGACTACAAAATGGTGGGCAATTTAACTTTGAGAGGCGTAACCAATCCGATTGAATTAAATGTTGAATATGGCGGTTCAGAAGATAATGGACACGGTGTTCTAAAACATGGCTTTGAGGTAACAGGAGTAATTAATCGCTTAACATTTGGGATGGTCTGGAATAAATTAACAGATACAGGTGGCCTGGGCCTGGGCGAAAATATTAAACTAATTGCCAACATCCAGGTTGCAGAATTAGTTGAAGAAGTAGTAGAAATTGAAGCGTAAACAAAGTCAAATGAAAGTGCGGGTGGCAAACATGCTATTCGCAAAAAGTATTTAAAAAAATAAGAACAATGAGTAAAATATTAATAACAGGAGCAACAGGACATTTAGGGACAGCAGTAATTAATCAACTGCTAAAAAACACAAGTGCCGATAATATCGTGGCGTTGGCACGAGATGAAAACAAAGTAAACTCTTTGAAAGAAAAAGGCGTTGAAATCCGACTTGGAAATTTTGACGACACTGCCTCGCTCAGCAAAGCATTGCAGGAAATTGAAAAAGTTTTATTGATTTCTACAGCAGATACCAATCGTTTTCAACAACACAAAAATGTGGTGGATGCAGCAAAAAAAGCGGGCGTAAAATTTATTGCTTATACAAGTGTTCCGGTTAAAGATTTAAATTCAACGGTGGCGAAACCTTTGTTGGAAAGTCATTTTCAAACCGAAGATTACATCAAAGCAAGCGGTATGACGTATGCATTTTTGCGCAACAATATTTACGCAGATATGGTGCCCATTTATGTTGGCGAAAAAGTATTTGAAACAGGAATTTATCTTCCCGCAGGAAGTGGAAAAGTGCCTTTTGCACTGCGCAGAGAAATGGGTGAAGGCACAGCAAATTTACTTTTACAAAGCGACCGACATCAAAGCAAAACGTATGACATCACCAATACCGAATTGTATTCGTTTGAAGATGTTGCCAGCGTTTTTTCTGAACTGTCGGGAAAAATAATTACCTACACTGACGCAGATATAGATGAATTTACGAAAACGTTGAAAGAGGGTAATATACCTGAACAATTTATTTTCATCGTTACGGCATTCATTACTGATTTCAAAAATCATCAGTACGAAAAAACAACAAACGACTTAGAAAAATTGCTCGGCAGAAAACCTGCAACATTGAAAGAAGCTTTGAAAGAATTATACAAACTATAAAAATTAAAATCCAACACATAAAAGAGGTGTTAGCACATTTGCAAACCGCGAGACGCTGTTTAAGTGCCCGCATTTAGCGCGAGACTTTTTCTACAAACCAAGGAGGTTTTGAAAACAAACCAAGAAAGTTTTCAAAACCTTCTTGGTTTAACATCCTCAAAATAAAAACAGGGTAAATTTGTTGTTTTGCTGTACTTTTATTCCCGATAGAGTTTGTACTTGGGTCGGGCAGACTAAGCCTGATTTCCCACATCAACTCAAAGCCCTAAAACGTTAGCATCAGGTGATACAGACAACATTTAAAATTACTCAGACATGAAATTATTCCTCATTCTTTTTACTTCGCTGGTGACATTTAACTCTTTTGAACAAAACCCAAATTCAAGTTTTCAAAAGTCAAAAATATCGTCTTTCACCCAGGATGATTCAACTCTTAAAGTATTGTACGATACAACCAATTCGCCAGGTCAACATCCGGCATATCTTATAAACGGGCAATTCGCAAGCGACGGTATTTTACAAACTTCAAATTTTAACGCTGCTTCAATTGAAAATATCAATATTGTAAAAAAGGATACCATTGTTAATAATGTAAAATATTATGGCATAATTGAAATAAAGGCAAAAGTTAATTACATAATAAAACCTATATCGTTGGCCCAATTGAAATTAAAATTCACTGACTTAAAAAATAGTAAAACTATTTTTCTTGTTGACAACGAAATTATAAATACGGTTGACTATAGCAATTATTTCGTTAATGAGAATGGTATACTTAAAATTGTTGTAGAAAAAGTTAGAAATCAGAAAGAAGGCCTTGAATTAAACATAGTGAAACTGTTTACAAAATCAGACAACAATATTAGGAAATCCAAAGAAATCATGATCAGGGGCTCTAAAGATTTGAGCCTGAACCAATAAAGTTCATTCAGCGAAAGAATATATTTTATTTTTTTGCGCAAGCATCCGTTTGTGCTTTCTAATTTCAGCAAAATATAGACAGGAGTAATTAATTGTTTTACTGTATTTCTATTCTTGATGACGCAAAAGCCCGATGCTCGCTAAAAGTGGAATTGTATTTCACCATCTGCAGCAAGCCTAAACCGTAAGCTGCTATTAAAACTAAGACACTGTGCAAATTAAAGCCAGGCCATATAATTTACTTCTGCTGACTGGACTTCTTTTAGTTCTTGCAGCATTTCTTTTTCATAATCAATTTAAATCAATTGATATTCACCTGCACGACACTTACTATGTAATTGCACATCCTCCAATTTATTGGCTGTTAGCAATTTTGGCTTTATTGGTGTGGGCAATTTATTTAGCAACAAATAAAATATTGTATTCAAAGGCTTTGACATGGATACATGTAATTATAACAATCTTGACAATTGGCTTTTTTTTAGCGACACTATTTATCGGCGAGAGTTTATTAAATCCAACTCCAAGGCGTTATTACGATTTTGGCAACTGGAATTCTTTAATCACATACACAACACGTACAAAGTCAATTTCGATTACGATTTTTATATTGCTGTTTGGACAAATTATTTTGGTTATAAATTTTATCGCAGGACTAATCAAACGAAAGACTTAACAGCAGCTTACAAGAGGCTTGCTTCTATGCAGGCTGACTGCATGTTCTCGTTACCTTCAGTTTTGGTAGATTTTTTAAACCAGGAAGGTTTCAAAAACCTTCATGGTTTTAGTAATCTTATTTTACTACATTTTAGTTTTGAAGATTTCTGTGGAATATTTTCTTTTTCAAAAAGGTGAAGGACTAATACATGTCCATCCGCCATCTACAATTAGACTCTGTCCTGTGATGTGTTTTGCATCGTCTGAAACAAAGAACAGCGCTGCGTTTGCTATATCAGCTACTGAAGCCGGACGGCCCATCGGCGTAAGTTCAGACCATATTTTTTCATAACCAGGATCGTTCAAAGTTCTTTGAGTTAATGTGGCTCCCGGGGCAATTGTATTTACGTTTATTTTATATTTTGAAACTTCGATCACCAGGTTTTTAGCAAGCATCTCCAGGGCCGCTTTTGTCATGCCATACACAGCAAGTTCTTTATGTGCCTGGTGGCCGGTAACAGAAGAGGTGAACAACAAAGAACCGCCGGTTAATTGTTTTCTCATTTGATTCGCTGCCGCCTGCGCCAGGAAAAAAGTGCCGGCAAGATTCACCTGTAAAACTCTTGAAAAAGATTCGGGAGAATAGGTAAAAA
>JBDTJV010000040.1:0-2981 GCA_039935675.1 Ginsengibacter sp.
GAACAATTAGTAGCGTGGCCGACATTGATGAGTATGTTTGCGAGACTTAAAAAAGATTTGGAAGATTTATTGGAAAATACCAATTCCATCATTTTAAATTATCCTGAAATGAGTAAAGAAGTATCGCCTGGCGTACAATACCACGAATTGCTTTTGCAATTAAAACAACACATTCGTTCAGCACAAGCCAAAGCTGCGCTTTCGGTCAACACTTCTTTGATTCAACTGTACTGGAACACCGGTAAAATGATTGCCGAAAATCAGGCTTTGTTTGAAGGTAGAAATAGCTATGTAGCACAATTAGAAAAAGACCTGCGGCAGGAATTTGTTGATATAAAAGGATTTTCCCGTTCTAATCTTTTTTCCATGCGAAAGTTCTACCAGTTTTATGCTGGGAATAGTTCAATCCAACAGCTTGTTGGACTGAAAGAAAATCCAATAACGGAAATTTCAGTGCAACAAGTTGCTGCACCGCGGCCGGTAAATACAGTCCAACAAGCTGTTGGATTACGAATGGATTTGTTTTCAGTTCCCTGGGGACATCATGTGATGATCATCAACAAAATAAAACAAGTGGAAGAAGCCCTGTTTTACATTCAGCAAACCATAGAACACAATTGGAGCCGTGCCATCCTTACCTTACAGATAGAACAAAACCTTTTTGCCCGCCAGGGCAAAGCCATTACCAACTTTAAAACCACCTTACCCGAACAGCAAGCGCAAATGGCAAAACAGATTTTAAAAGATCCTTATAATTTTGGCTTTCTTACCCTGGTAGAAGCCGCAATCTTACTCCTGAACCATTCAATGGTTTGTGTAACCTCCGCGTTGGAAGCGCTTGTGTTAATCTCGGTAGCATTACTGAGCACAAAATGCCCGCTATGCGGCTGCATCATCAGTAGCTTGGAATGATAGCAATAGAATCGCCTGCTTTTGCATAAAAAGTGGAAAAAGAAAAGAGCGCAATAAAGAAAATGAAGAGGAAGGAGCGGTTGGTAAAAGGCTCGTGGTTGCAGCAAATTTTTTTCATTGATAATGGTTTGATTTTGAAAACTAAGATACGGATAGTTGGAGATAGAAAATAAAAGATTCCATTTCGTGTGGCAATTTATTACGCGCGATGTCCCTTCTTCGGGTGTGCCAAATAACAGTGGCAGTAAACTGACAAATAAAGAGGATTTGTGTTTTACATTTCTGCAAAAACTTTATTCCAATATGTGTACTTTTGAAAATACTTATCTAAGAAAAGCTAATGCTGGCTGTTAAGAAGTAAACATTAATTTATAACCGAATTTTAATATAGTATTGATAAAATTGAGACAATCAATGATTTCAATTTTCCACTCAAGTAATATGTCAAAACAAAAACTATCCCTTTCCCGTTTAGAAACTTTTTTGGAAGAAGCCTGCGAAAGCCTTAGAGGAAATATGGACGCCTCGGAATTTAAAGAATACATTATTGCAATGCTCTTTCTAAAACGCGTTAATGATCAGTTTGATTTGCAGCGGGATACCAGGAAGAAAAACCTTGTAGAAAAACGTCATCTCGAAGAGCCGGAAATGATATATGGTGAGTTGGAACGACAAAATGCTCCGGAATATGATTTCTTTGTTCCGCTTGAAGCACGATGGAGAAGATTGGATGGAGACCCTGAGTTTTATACAGATGAAGAAGGCAAGCAACATCCATACAATTATATCAAAGACCTTCAGGAAGAAATTGGCGACCACCTCAACAAAGCGCTTGCCGCTTTGGAAGACGCTAATCTTGATAAGTTAGAAGGAGTTTTAAAATCCATCAATTTCAATCGCAGTATTGGTAAAAATAATAAGCAAATAACTGATGAAGATTTAAGGGAATTAATTCGTGAGTTCAATAAGAAAAATCTTACTGATGAAAATTTAGAATTTCCTGATTTAATGGGCGCTGCTTACGAATACCTGATTAAATTTTTCGCTGATAGTGCAGGCAAGAAAGCGGGAGAATTCTACACGCCAAATGAAGTAGTGAAATTATTAGTGAATATTTTGGAACCGGAAGCTGATGCAGAAGTGTATGATCCTACAGTGGGCAGTGGTGGCATGCTGATAGAATGTAAAAACTATGTGGAAAGCCGGTACGGTACCGCTAAAAATCTTTCCTTATATGGCCAGGAGAAAAGCGGAACCGTTTGGGGCCTGAGCAAAATGAATATGCTATTTCATGATATTTATGACAGCAAAATTCTAAATGGTGATACGTTGATGAATCCTCTGCATTTTGATAGCCAACGGCCGGGAGAATTAAAAACTTTTGATATCGTGATTGCCAATCCGCCCTTTTCACAAAACTACACCAGGGACGGAATGAAGTTTAAAGAACGTTTCAATTATTGGATGCCCAACAAAGGGAAAGCGGATTTTATGTTTGTTCAACACATGCTGGCCAGCACTAACAATGCAGGCCGCATGGCAGTGGTAATGCCGCATGGCGTTTTATTTCGTGGCGGTGACGAGCGTAAATTCAGGGAATGGCTTGTGGGCAGAGGTTACCTTGAAGCTGTCATTGGCTTGCCATCCGGTTTGTTTTATGGTACCGGCATTGGCGCTTCGGTTATTGTGATTAATAAGAAAGATGCGCATAACCGAGACCATGTTTTATTTATCAATGCTGACCGTGAATACAAAGAAGGCAAAAATCAAAATAAATTACGCCCTGAAGATATTGAGAAAATCGCTTTTGTTTACCGGCATAAAAAAGTAATCCCAAAATACAGCAAGTTGGTTGGAAAGAATGAGGCGGTAGATGAAATGAATAATTTGGAAGCCGAAGAATTTAACCTTAATATCCGAAGGTTTGTGGACAATGCGCCACCGGCTGAACCCCAGGACGTGCATGCTCATTTACATGGCGGCATTCCAGAAAGTGAAGTGAAATCTTTGGCTGAATTATTTGGCAGTTATCCCGGACTTAAAGAAAAACTCTTCTGTGATTTTAAAGA
>JBDTJV010000041.1:0-3798 GCA_039935675.1 Ginsengibacter sp.
TAATTGTGAGTCCTCTAAGATTCCATTGTGCGTTCGCTGATTTTATTGAAAAGAATAATAAAATCAGTATAGTAATTTTTTTCAAATTTTTTGGTTTTATCAATACCAAAAGTAGAATGCATGAATCTGAAAGACAAGTAAAATTAAATATTTTCTTTAGAATTCCTTTATTTGACATCTTTAAAAGATATTAAATCACATCACTTTTGCTCCATTTTACCTAACTCTATAATGGCGTGCATTACAGAGTTGAAAATGAACACATAAATTTCTCCCTTTCTTACTTCACCGCCTTTAAAGCATCCGCATAATCTGGCTCCTGGCCTATTTCAGGCACTTGTTGTTCATATACAATTTTGCCTTCTGGATTTACGACGATAACCGCGCGGCTCAGCAAACCTTTCATTGGGCCGTCAACTATTTGTACGCCATATTCATGTCCGAAATTATTCCTGAAATCTGAAAGCATTACGACGTTATCAATTCCTTCGGCGCCACAAAATGCTTTCTGCGCAAAAGGAAGATCTTTGGAGATACAAAGTACCGTGGTATTTTTTAAACCGGCGGCATCTTTATTAAATTCTCTTACAGACTTGGAACATACCCCGGTATTAACGCTGGGAAAGATATTCATGATCACATACTTTCCTTTATAATCCGCGAATGTTTTATCTTTCAGATCAACACCTGTTAAAGTGAAATCTTTAATCTGGGTGCCAACTCCAGGTAATTTTCCAACCGTATGAATGGGCTGTCCGCCTAATGTAATAGTAGTGCCGTTTGTGTTTGCCATTGCTGATGTTTTTTTGTTTTTTGAATTTGTATTTTGTGCAAAACAACTTGTCGAAAATAAAACCGCGACAAATACCAGGTTTAAGATTTTAAATGATAGCACAGGATTACGTTTTATAAGTTGCTGCATGATGGTATGGATTATAATTAGGTTCAAAGGTATCGAAAAATGATCGTAGTATCTTCCCGGGATGTGACTTTCACAAATTCAATTTAAAAGACGCGTCGGGTGAAAGGGCCATTAACGGAAAATAATCTTCAACATTTAGTTTTCGATTCCCTGTAACAACTGAAAATTTTATACAAGAAGTATAAACGGATTTTAGGTTGTTAAATCTTATTTGTCTGGCAGGCATTTTAAAAAAAATAAAGGCCGTGTTAAAACGGCCTCTATTTTGCATTGATATGCTATATTTAATGTGACACCAAAACCCCCAGTAAGAAACCTGCTACACCTCCAACGATCGCTCCACCTCCAAAAGGTCTTAAAGATTGTTGTCTTTCCATTTCGGCTGCATGTATTCTCCTGTCCCTTTCAAATGCGTTGATTGAACGGTCATTTCTATATCCATTCATTCTTTGATCGTATTGTTGGTTGATCCTGTTGTAATCAGCCTGGCGATCCCGATCCATATTTTGCCCGCGATTATTATTGTAGGCATAATCATTTGAATGATATTGATCATTGTAATTGTGATTATCCCGTGTTTGGAATACCTGCCTGCGATCTTGCTGGTGATAGGTGGCATTCATGTTTTGCGCTGAGGCTGCATTGAAAGATACCGCTGCTACTAATATGATGATTAACTTTTTCATTGTCTTAAATTTTATTGGTTAAAAGAATTGTGTAAAGCCGTTTTTTATTTGTGTGATTGATGACCTGCTGTTTTCCTGGTGGCAATATGGCTGCCTTTTGCACCTTGAAATCTCACTTTGCTTATTTCATTTTTGCGTTGATTTTGTAACCACTGAATTTGCTTTGTTTTTTGCCTGCTTCTTAAATGCCGGTTATTTTTTAAGGAAGCAATTTTTTGATCATATTCGTGATTACTCATTCCCATCTTTGCCGCTTTGGCTTTTGAAAAGTTTGCTTCATCGTAGTTAACCATGGATGTTGTGGCATGGTTACTTGTGAACCCTCTTTCATTACTCATTTTTGAATGATCATTATAAGCAATGCTTTTTTGATTGATTGATTGTGCAGAAGCGGCACCTATAGTACCTGCTGCAGCTAAAATAATTGTAAAGATTTTTTTCATAATTTTAAATTTTAAAAAGTGATTCAATGTATTTAAGATGGATTATTGAAACAAACGTTTAAAAGGCCTGCCGCCTCTACGTCGCAGGTTTTCAGTTGTTCGTCGCAGAATTTGGATTTTAAGCTTCCAAGGATGTTTTTTTTCTGAAAAAAGGTCTGAAATCGTTGGTTAAATTAAAAGGAACTCAATGAATAAACTGCCTTTACCAATTCGTTTTGCCGGATATTCGATATTCTAAAATGATCCGGATCAAATTAAATGAGATTAAAAATCCTCGTTATTCCTTCGTTCACTATAAGTATGAATGAATGGATAAATAAAATTCTGATAACCACGAAACAGCTTCTATTTTAGTACTGTCTTTTTCTTGACCAAACATTCTCAAAAAAAATAGGAATCTTATTTTTATGCTTACTTACTCTTTCTGGCTTTTATCGGAGATACTATTAAATCGTTTATTATGATCAAAAATTACGGACAAGAAGAACGCGGATAAAAAATTCCCCGACTTTTATCTGGCTTACAATTATTGTGATTGTTTCAATTGCCTTTTATATTTCTATGGCTTACTATGATCCTCTTTTTTCAAATCCGGCATTTCGATATGTCGGAATTGCTATTATTATTTTAGGGATCATTCTCCGGCTTATTGCTGTTGCTTCATTAGGAAAATTTTTCACTGTTGATGTTACGATCCGTCAAAACCACCGACTGAAAAAAGATGGTATTTATAAGTATTTACGCCACCCTTCTTATTTCGCTTCGCTATTATCCTTTATCGGGTTCCTAATAATTGGATTTCTTTGTTTCTGACCACGATTGCCATTCTATTCGTTTTTAATGTAAGGATCAAAATTGAAGAGAAAGTTTTAATTGTACAATTCAGTAAAGAGTATATTGACTATTAAAAAACAACAAGCGGATTTATTCCTTTTATATATTGGATGCAAATCACAACCTGATCAACCTGATCTTGGGTAAAAAAATAGGGTCAGAGAAGAAAAAAATTAGATGGCTGAACACACTTGTAAATTAATTTGCTTCGCTATGACAATAAAACCTAAGCATTATTGAGACTAACCTGAAAAAGGCAAAGTTTTATAAAATGTTTGAGTACATTGCGGCAAGCCACCAATCATTTATTTGATAAAAATTATTAAAATAAACACAATGTTCCATTACCAAAAGTATTTTCTCAAAGGCCTTATTGTATTCCTTTTTATAAGTTTCTCGACCAGGCTTTCAGCTCAACACCAGGAGTATATTAAAGATCCTGATCCGGCTATTCAAAAGAAGCTTGATGAATGGCAGGATCTGAAGTTTGGATTACTCATGCATTGGGGTACTTATAGCCAATGGGGAATTGTGGAAAGCTGGAGCATTTGTCCCGAAGATCTAAGTTGGGCAACCGGTGGCCGAAAACCTGGTGTGGCCGACAGTTACAATGAATACGTAAAAAAATATACCAACCTGAAAACCACTTTCAATCCAGTCAATTTTAACCCGGAAAAATGGGCCGATGCTGCAAAAGAAGCAGGCATGAAATACATGATATTTACAACCAAACATCATGATGGTTTTTGCATGTTTGACACAAAATATACTGATTATAAAATCACGGATAAGGATTGCCCATTTTCTACTAATCCCAGAAGCAATATTACCAAAGAAGTCTTCAATGCATTCAGAAAAGACAATTTTTGGGTAGGCGCTTATTTTTCAAAACCTGACTGGCACAGTGATTATT
>JBDTJV010000042.1:0-4138 GCA_039935675.1 Ginsengibacter sp.
CGCCAAGATAGGGTTTTTTTGGAGGTTACCTAATTTTTACCGCTTTTTTTTTAGAAATGATGAAATAGAAAATCGGTTTATGTTTTGGTTTACTGCAAAATGACTGGAGGCCGCATAAAAAACACAGCGTAAATCATTTGTGACCGGTAATTCAATCATTACAAAATGCAAATCAAATCGCTTCAGTGGCTCCGGGAGAACATTTTTGATGTTATTTGCCGGTATCCTTTGGGAAAAGATCAACTTCTTTAAGGAAGAGTAAAGTGGCATTAATGGTAAGATCGCCCCCATGAAAGAAAGGTGCATCCTCATGAACGATAAGTGCGCCTCTTTAAGGGAGGAATTGCTAACATTTTCAAAAAAAAATAAGGCACCCACAAGGTCAGTAAGGGGAAAAGCTTTTTGTCCCCGGGTTTTGGTGTTTTTAAAAAAAGCAAGGGAATCGCCAATTCGTTCTTTCCCGCTAAATGATGTTAAAGCTATTTTAAAAAAGGAGTTATTCGATAATATTACGTTTTAATACAGGATTTTTATAATCGTATAACTAACTATCCTTCATGCGCCGAAACGTTATCTTTTTTATCATGCTCATGGTGTCTTCTGCTTCAAGCGCACAGCAGGGGAGTGTTTATGGGAAAATAACGGATAGCAAACTGGAGCCACTCGCCTTTGCCAGCATCGAAGTAAGAGAAATAAAGAGAGGCACCATTACCAAAGAAGACGGCACCTATGCCTTAAAGCTGGACGAAGGAAAATACGACCTTATCATCAGCATGATTGGTTACAAGCCCCAGCTAATTACTGTAATCATTGGAAAAACGGGTGTGTTGAAAAACGTGATCCTGGAAGATGAAAATTCCCGGGGATTGTCTGAAGTGGTGATAAAAGGCCGCGACCAGGCGGAGGAGATTATAAGGAATGTAATAAGGCATAAAGACGAGATCACCGCTGCGCATGGGGCCTATTCGTGCAGCATGTATATAAAAGCCACGCAGGAGGACTCTTCTACAGGTAAAATAAAAATAAATAAAGCAGATACCATTGGCAAAGCAACTGCTGACCTGCGAAAAATGGCAATGACAGAAGTTGCGTTAAACTATGATTACGAATCGCCATCGCGAACCAAAGAAGAAAGGATCGGCGTAACGAGAGGAAGAAAAGCAGATGGACTATTTTATTTATCAACGACAGATGGCGATTTTAATTTTTATAACAACCTTTTAAAAGTGCCCGCAGTATCTGAGGTGCCGATACTTTCACCAGTTAGCTACAGCGGCTTGATGGCTTATAGATTCAAAACTATCTCCGTTAAAAATACGAATGGAAGAAAGGAATATGTAATTAGCGTAAAACCGCGCGCTTTAAGCAATGCCACGGTGGAAGGGGAGATAACGATCGCGGATAGTTCGTGGGTAATTCTTCATACCAAATTTAGCTTTCCGAAATACCATCTTCCTGAATATGATTTTTTTGAAGCAGAACAAGACTACCAGTTTGTAAATGATAAAGCGTGGATGATCACGCGGCAACAATTTACCTATTATTCAAAAGCGGGTAAGAAAACGCTTTCGGGAACTACAACCGTTACCTACAAGGATTTTGTACTCAATAAAACCTTTGATAAAAGATATTTTGGCCCGGAAGTAAGTGCTACTGCCGCATCGGCGTATGAACGCGACAGCACCTTCTGGCAAACTACCCGTACCGTGCCGCTTACCCAAAAGGAAGTACGCTATATCCATTATAAAGACAGCATTTATACAGCCACTCATACCAACGCCTACCTGGATTCGATGGATATTGTAATGAATAAAATCACTGCCAAAAAGTTGTTTATGTCGGGGCTTCTTTTTAATGATCATTATAAAAAAAGAAGCTGGTATATTCAGCCCATCACAGCTTTTTATCAACCATTTCAATTTGGAGGTACACGTATTGCATTGTCTTTTATGTTCAACAAAACCTACGAATCAAAAAAGTATATTTCACTATGGAATAACCTGAGTTATGGTATCCGCAACAAGGACGTAAATGGAAGTATTCGTTTTACAAAACTATACAATCCATTTAACCGTTCCTTTTATACCATTACTTTAGAGCGAAATTTTCAATATATTTTCCAGGGCGACGCATGGATCAATTTACTGAAACGAAGCAATATTTATTTAAACAATGGGATCGGAGTAGGCCACAGTTTTGAAATGGTAAATGGTTTGTATTTATTTACAGATCTCAATATGTCTTTGCGAAGGTCTGTCAGCAATTATAAAACCAATTCGGAAGTTGACAGTCTTTTTGGCAATGTACTTACTGATAACCAGGCTATTTATTTTCAACCCTACAACGCATTTTATGGTAAAGTAAGATTGCAGTACACACCGCACCAGCGCTATATCCGCGAGCCAAAAGAAAAAATAATACTGGGTTCTAAATGGCCCACATTTTACACCTTGTGGCGCAAAGGAATACCGGGCATCATGAACAGCAAGGTTAATTTTGATTACCTCGAATTTGGCATTGAGCAGGAAATAAAATTGGGTTTGGTGGGCGTATCCGATTATTCTTTCCGGACGGGCACTTTTCTTTCGCGGCAAAATCTGCAACTGGTAGATTACAAATTCGAAAGGCGCGGCGACCCTGTTTTATTTTTAAACCCGGATGAAGCTTTTCAATCGCTTGATTCTACCTTTCCTTTATTTCACCGGTTTTATGAGGCGCATTTCGTGCATCATTTTAATGGAGCTATTATCAATAAGATTCCACTATTAAAAAAGTTAGAATTGCGTGAAGTGGCAGGTGCAGGTTTTTTATTAGCACCCGAGCGTAACCTTCGCTATGTAGAAGGTTTTGCCGGAATAGAACGCGTGATAAAATGGCCTTTTAATCCATTGACCAAATTTAAGCTAGGTGTATATATTGTAGGCTCCGCAGCCAATCAATTTAAAAATCCTGTCCAGTTTAAAATAGGAATTACGTCGTGGGATAAAGTGAGGAACAAATGGTTTTAGGAGTGGGGGATTGATTTGGAAGAATGGGAAATGGGTTATTGGGGATTGGATTGCGATAGTAAGTATAATGGTATGTGATTGATTTTTAATAGGTTTTTTTGGTAGATTGCGATTTATAACAACAATGCTAAATGTTGTCTGTCATCTGGGAAATTGGTATTATGAATCAAAAAATTTAAACTCCAAACATTTGTGAGAATATTGATAAACGATTTTGAAGACACAAGGGAAGAATATATTAATATATTTGGAAGTTTTGGTTATGAGGGCAATGAATTTATTTTTTCCAAAACATTTGAATCAACAAAAGAATTTATTGCAACTCATCTTGAAAAAGAGAAACTTTCTATAGACCTTATTATCACAAATGATACTAAGGACACAATTAGCGACATTTTAAAGGCAAACGAACTTTGTTTTTTAAAAAATAATACACTCACCTCATATTCTAAAAGAAACTTTCGTATTAGCTCTATTCCCATAATTCTTTATTCAAAAAACGAGGGAAGATCAATTGATTTCACTGGCAATTTTAAATCTATTGTTCATAAAAACGAATCTGGAGACCATAGAAATTTTATTAAAGAATGCGAAAGAGCAATAAGAGATTGGAGAAAGCTTGTATATTCTGATTTAGAATCATTGGAAATAAAATTGGAACAATTATCTCAATTTATAAATTCAGACTTTTTTAAGAAGGACTATTTCCATAGAATTTCACGAAATGCAGAAAATTATTTTGTAAATAAAACACATGTAGTTTCTAAAGAGTTTATTAAATGCCCAACACAACTTAATTACGACTGGTTCGTAATGAGCAATCACCAAATCGAAGAAGCGATATTGAAATATATTAACACATACAAAAATCATGTGAAATATGACCGAAAGAATGGAGAACGAGCAATTTTACACGAGTTCTTTAAAAAAAATAAGGCAATCTTACTTAGGGATACTTATGTAGATATGAAATATGAACTTAATTTAAATGAAATTAAATCTAAAGTTAGTGAAGAGTGTGATTTCATTTTACAAACCGAGTATCCTAATTTTTTAAACACTACTTTTTTTGAGGTAAAAAAAGAAGATGTCACTTTCTACGTGAAAAAAAATACTAAACGCCCTCAATT
>JBDTJV010000043.1:0-5359 GCA_039935675.1 Ginsengibacter sp.
ACTGTTAGCGAACATTGCTTGTCTTGGAAAAAATCATAACGCTGAATGGTTTAGTAATCGTTTTAACATCGATTCAATGGGAGGTAAAAAATGGGCTTCGAAATTTCACATTTGGCGAATGGACTGGAATGAAAATTTTATTGCTTTGTATGTAGATGATCATTTGTTGAATAAAGTACCATTAGATTCGCTGGTAAATAAAGATGGAAGTGGATTTAATCCTTTTAAGCAGCCGCACTATATGCTTCTCAATTTGGCTATTGGTGGGGATAATGGAGGAGATCCATCGCAGACTTCTTTTCCCAGGAAATTTGAAATAGATTATGTGCGGGTGTATCAAAAAATAAATTAACTAACAATTTAATAAGCAAAAAATCTTTTTCAAATCATAACCAGATTGAAACAATTAAAATAACCAAATGATGATATTTCAATTCAAAAAATTCAACAAAATAATTCCTGTAATTGGGATGTGTCTCATGTTTCATTCAACAAAGGCGCAGTTAAACTTACTAACTGACATCCCTAATCGAAATACAATTAGTCTTGATGGTAAATGGCAATATATAATTGACCCGTATGAAACCGGTTTTTATGATTATCGCTATAAAGAGATGGCTGAAAATAGTCCATCGGCATATTGGAATAATGATAAGCCAAAAAACAAGACCGACCTCAAAGAATATGGTTATAGTGATAAATATACGCTGAAAGTGCCGGGAGACTGGAATTCACAAGATGCGAAATTCCTCTATTACGAAGGAACGGTGTGGTATAAAAAGTCTTTTGATTTCAAAAAACGTAATCCGTCTGACAGGCTATTTATTTACTTTGGAGCAATTAATTACAGGGCAGATGTTTACCTCAACGATAAAAAGCTGGGAATGCATATTGGAGGGTTTACTCCTTTCAATTTTGAGATTCCGGATTCTATCTTAAAAACTAAAGGTAATTTCCTTGTAGTAAAGGTGGATAACAAAAGAGGTAAAGAAGAAGTGCCCACATTAAATACGGATTGGTGGAACTATGGCGGCATCACACGTTCGGTCGACCTTGTAGAAGTTCCGGAAACTTTTATCCAGGACTTTTCAATTCATTTAAAAAAACCTGAAGCAGGCGCTGCGCCTGCAACAAAAAATGCAGATGTTGAGGGTTGGGTAAAACTAAATGGCCAAAGCTCAGGAAATGTTGATATCAAAATTCCGGAATTAAAGTTAAAGAAAACTTTTCCGGTAACTGACTCCATAATAAATTTTAGTTTTCAACTTCCGCAGTTTCAATTATGGTCACCCAAGAATCCCAAACTTTACAAGGTCGTCATCAGCAATGGTAATGACAAAGTTGAAGACAAGATTGGTTTCCGCACCGTAGAAGCTTTTGGAAAGAAGGTATTATTAAATGGTAAGCCCGTTTTTATGCGAGGCATTGCGATGCATGAAGAGATACCTCAGCAAATGCGCCGTGCTTATAGTAAAAAAGACGCTGCCCAATTGTTTGGGTGGGCAAAGCAACTGGGTTGTAATATGGTTCGTCTCGCACATTATCCTCATGATGAAAGCATGACCCGTATGGCGGACTCTTTAGGTTTTTTGGTCTGGTCAGAAATTCCCGTTTACTGGACGATAGATTTTGGAAATCATGAGGTGTATGAAAAAGCAAAACAGCAACTAACGGAGATGATTACACGCGATAAAAACCGGGCCGCCATTATTATTTGGTCGGTTGGTAATGAAACACCGGTAAGCCCTGCCCGTACTGATTTCATGCACAACCTGATTATATCCGCAAAGGCACTCGATAGCACCCGAATGTTATCAGCGGCTTTGGAAGTAAATTATAATTCCGATAAGAATATGCATATTATTAATGATCCATTAGGCCAATATGTTGACCTTGTATCTTTTAATGAATATTTGGGGTGGTATGGAGGATCGCCGAGCGCCTGCCGCACGGCCAATTGGAGCACACCGTACGACAAACCATTATTTATTAGTGAAACCGGTGCCAGCGCAAAATATGGTTTTCATGCAGATTCCCTTACACGGTTTAGCGAGGAATACCAGGCCTGGTATTATCGGGAACAAATATCGATGTTTGAACGCATGCCGGAAAATTGGGTAGGTTTGTCCCCGTGGGTATTGGCTGATTTTCGTTCACCGAAAAGGAATAATCCGATATATCAGGATGGCTGGAATCGGAAAGGATTATTTAGCAACAAAGGAAATAAAAAAGAAGCCTTTTATATTCTTCAAACCTGGTATAAAGAATTAGAAAAAAAAGCAAATCAAAGTAAATAAATTTAGAATAATGAATAAAATAAAACTACTCTTGGCATTCTTCATTTTCGGCTGCCTGTTATTTTTGTCTTTATCTGCTTCTTGTCAGAAAAAACAAAACGTGAAACATACTTTCGCATTAGGCGATTCTAACTTTCTTTTAGACAATAAACCCATTCAAATCATTTCAGGTGAAATGCATTATCCGCGTATTCCACGTGAAGCATGGCTCGATAGAATGAAAATGGCGAAAGCAATGGGATTGAATACAATCAGTACTTATGTATTTTGGAATTTGCAGGAGCCGCAAAAAGGAAAATTTGATTTTAGTGGAAATAATGATATTGCGCAATTTGTAAAAGATGCACAAAAAGAAGGGCTCTGGGTAATACTCAGGCCTAGCCCTTACGTTTGCGCCGAATGGGAATTTGGCGGTTATCCTTATTGGTTACAAAATATAAAAGGCCTCGTAGTTCGCAGCAAGGAAAATCAATATATTGAAGAATATAAAAAATATATAGATGAAGTTGGTAAACAATTAGCGCCTTTGCAAATCAATCATGGAGGCAATATCCTGATGGTGCAGATTGAGAATGAATATGGTTCTTATGGTGATGACAAATCATATTTAAAATTAAACGAGCAAATGTTTCGCGATGCCGGTTTTGATGGTTTACTATATACTTGCGATCCTCCGCAAGCCTTAAACAATGGATACCTGCCTGGATTATTGCCCGCAGTAAATGGATTGTCGGATACGTCTGCTATAAAAGAAATTATCCGAAAACATCACGATGGCAAAGGTCCTTTTATGGTTGCAGAATGGTACCCGGCGTGGTTCGATTGGTGGGGAACCAAACATCACACAGTACCTGCGGATGCTTATGCCAAACAGTTGAACAATATTTTAAAGGCAGGTATTTCCATCAATATGTATATGTTTCATGGCGGAACTACAAGAGGTTTTATGAATGGCGCTAACGGCAATGAATCTACGCCTTATGAACCCCAGGTTAGTAGTTACGATTATGATGCTCCTGTAGATGAAGCTGGCAATGTAACCGATAAGTTCAAAGTGTTCCGTTCAGTAATCGAAAAGAATTTACCGAAGGGAGAAAAACTACCGCCAATACCCGCTGCTAAACCAACTATTGCAATATCAAATATAGAATTCACATCAGCAGCTTCTATTACGGGAATTTTACCTCAGCCTGTTAAAAGCCCAACACCACTGACTTTCGAAGCATTGAACCAGGCCTATGGATTTGTGCTTTATCGAACCATTTTGCAAGGAGGTGAAAAAGGTATTTTGTATTTGGACAGTTTAAGAGATTATGCAATCGTAATGATAAATGGTCAAAGGGTCGGAGTTATAGACCGGCGTTTTAGGCAAAATAGTATGGAGCTTATACTTCCAAAAGGGAATGATACATTAGATATTTTAGTAGAGAATTTAGGTAGAATTAATTTTGGTCCCAAACTTCTGCAAAACAACAAAGGCATTACCAAAAGCGTATCATTTAATGGAAAACAATTGAAAGGCTGGGAAATGTATGATTTGCCCTTTGATGATATTTCTTCTATTCATATTAAAGGTAATCATATCAGAAAAGATGAACCCATACTTCGTGAAGGGGCGTTCAATCTTACAAAAGTTGCTGACACTTATTTAGATATGCGAAAATGGGGTAAAGGTGTTGTTTGGATAAATGGTCACAACCTTGGTCGTTATTGGCATGTAGGACCGCAACAAACAATTTATGTACCTGCTGAGTGGCTAAAAGTTGGAAAAAATAGCATCGAAGTTTTAGAACTATTAAAGCCCGAAATGGATACACTTATGGCAACCGACCATCCTGTTTTGGATGAGCTACAAATTGACGAACCTAAATAATTAAGAAATTAGATTTACAAGGAGCTTTTTGCTATTATGTTATTCATGAATTTCGCTTTGTGTTTCCTGTTCATTAATAAAAGAATTTAGGATTATCATGAAGAAAAATTTTTCCCTGTCGTTTTAATGGTTGGACTTGAAATGATGTTTTTGCAATCAGCGAACCTATGGGCAGGTTCCAAAAGATAAGGTTTTCTTTGGCCTTGCATACCTTTAATTGCCAGGTCAGGTATTAATCAAATACGTAGAATGAATCATTATTATTTTTAATTATTACGGAGAAAAGAAAAAATTAATTTATCCATATAATAACAATATGGAATTTTTAAGTAATAAAAAAATTACTTCAAAAAACCAGGTCACATTAGCTGCCTGGTAATTCGTAATTATAGAAGAGCGATGGTCGAAAATAGAAAAACCGAATATTTGTTTCCTTACTCCAACGTATTCAATTTTATAATAAATTTTGTTTGAGACAATGGATCTCTAAGATAGCCCAGTCGCAGCGTAAAATAGGAATCTGCAATATTTGTTGCTTCACTGTTTTCTTTCCAAAAGGACTGATTTTTTCATGAAGAATTTTTCAAGTAAATATATAAAAATTGCTGAAATATGAAATGCGACAAACATCACTTTACTGGTTTCTGAAATAATGCATTAGCAAAATGTCTATACAAAAGCGTAGCGTTGAATTAGTCAATTCCAAAGAAAACTTTTATAGATATTTTAAGAAAAAGAAAGAATTATTAGAACAACCGTTGCCTCTTTTTTATGATCAGGGATTTTGATTCACTCAAAATCTTTCCACAGATCACAGTGCTGTTAACTTGTTACTTGATGTCTTGGTACATTGCATCGGAAAGTGAGTATAAGGTGGCAAACTATTAATGACCAATATCCCATCAAAGCAATCGAGATAAATAATTATGGTTGTATTTTATTGATTCTTACATTGCATCATGGATTATTTCAAAAGAAGAATTTTTAATAGGGGTTATGAATTTTATATTTTAGCAAGCGGTATAAGTTATTAATAAATATGCATAATTGTTTGTCATGAGAAAAAAAGTAATTGTATTAGGCGGCTCTTCAGGCATTGGAAAAGCAATCGCAGAGCGCTTTGCAAAAGAAGGCTGGCAGGTGCTTGTAGCTGCACATAATTACACACAATGCACCGAAGTGGTAGATG
>JBDTJV010000044.1:0-3756 GCA_039935675.1 Ginsengibacter sp.
CACGATCACTTGTAATAACTATGATCAATACTTTTTCAACAGGCCTTTCTTTGGCAAGTGCAAGATTTATGTCACCTTCTGCATTTCCAACAATATTTCCCAGCATTTCCTGCAGTTTTTTTGCATAGGGCCTCATTTGAATAATGGCATCCTGGGCCCTTCTTAATTTAGCCGCGCTCACCATTTTCATGGCTTTGGTGATTTGTTGGGTACTTTGTACACTTTTGATCCGGTTCCTTACTTCTTTTAATGCACCGCTCATATTTTTACATTTAGGGCTGCAAAGTTAATTGAAATCAGGTAATAAAACCACCCTTATTGAAGGTGATCTCTGGATTTTTTCTAGGCGTGGACCATCTATTTTCAATGGCTTGCAAAATAAAAATCCCCCTTATTTCTTCGTTTACTAACCTATTAAAACTCCGTAATGTTTTATATAAAATATAAAGAATGCTCCATAATTCTATAAATATTATCTAAAAAACTATAACATTAACCCTTTTGAGAAGATTAATTTTGTTTTTTCTATAAATATAAAAAAGGTATGAACAAAGATGCAGTGGTAGAAGAGAAAACAAAAGAAAAAGGCAGAGAATTAGTCATAAAAAAGGTAGGGGCAGGTGAACTTGGAATAACCCTTCAAAAAAAAGCTTTTCCTGTGCTTAATATGTCCTGTGCTTCTTGTGCTTCCAGCGCCCAGGAGATTTTACAAAAACAGCCGGGCGTAATAAATGCAGCAGTTAATTATGCAAATGCCACCGCGCAAATTGATTACCAACCAACTATTACTAATCCCGGCGAACTAAAAACCGTTTTGCAAAGTATTGGTTATGATCTAATGATTGATGAAAGCGATGAAGCAAAAGATGGATTAGAGGATTTGCAAAGAAAAAATTATCAATCATTAAGGAAGAAAACCATTGGAGCGGTTATTTTATCAGTTCCCATCGTAATTCTCTCCATGTTTTTTATTGGTTCTTCAAAAAGCATCTCAACAATACGCTACGCCAATTATATTATGTGGGCATTAGCCACTCCTGTTGTTTTTTATTTTGGAAAACAGTTTTTTGTAAATGCCTGGAACCAGGCAAAACATCGTTCTGCCAATATGGACACGCTGGTTGCGTTAAGTACCGGGGTCGCTTATTTATTCAGTGTTTTTAATACTTTGTTTCCATCTTTTTGGGAAAGTAAAGGTTTGGATGCTCATGTTTATTTTGAAGCAGCATCTGTAGTAATTGCTTTTATTTTATTAGGAAAATTATTAGAAGAAAGAGCAAAAAGTAATACTTCATCGGCCATAAAAAATTTGATGGGTTTGCAGCCAAAAACAGTTACCATAATTAATCCGGAAGGATATCAAATAGAAATACCGGTAGTAAAAGTAGAAGTTGGCGATACTTTATTGGTAAAACCTGGCGAAAAGATTGCGGTTGATGGAAAGGTTGTTGGAGGCCATTCTTATGTAGATGAAAGCATGATTAGTGGTGAGCCAATAGCGGTTGAGAAATCATCGGGAGGAAAAGTTTTTGCAGGAACGATCAATCAAAAAGGCAGTTTCCAGTTTAAAGCTGAAAAGGTAGGAGGAGAAACACTGCTTGCTCAAATCATAAAAACAGTGCAGCAGGCCCAGGCAAGTAAAGCGCCGGTCCAAAAATTAGTAGATAAGATCGCCGGAATTTTTGTACCTGTAGTGATAGGTATTGCAGTTCTCAGTTTTATCTTATGGATGATATTGGGAGGGGAAATGGGTTTTACACATGGATTATTAGCAATAGTTACCGTTTTGGTAATTGCGTGTCCCTGTGCGTTAGGACTGGCTACGCCTACCGCAATAATGGCTGGAATAGGAAAAGGTGCTGAAAATGGTATCCTGATAAAAGATGCACAAAGCCTCGAATTGGCAAAAAAGATAAATGCGATTGTTTTTGACAAGACAGGGACAATTACCGAAGGCCACCCGGAAGTAGTAGAAATTAAATGGAAAGAGGGAGCAGATAAATCGAAATTGTCCGATCTAATTTTCAGTATTGAACAGCAATCGGAACATCCTTTGGCTGAAGCAATTGTAAGGTATTTCGGTGAAAAAAGTGCTCATTCTGTTCCTGTTGAAAATTTTGAAAGTCTTACTGGTAAGGGTATACGGGTTAGCTTCGAAGGAAGTATTTATTATTTAGGTAGTCCGGCATTATTGATTGGGCAAAAAATCAATATTGAAACTTCTTTAAAGCAAAAGGCGGAAGAATGGCAATCAAAAGCGCAAACTGTTATCTGGCTCGCAAGTAATGAGAATGCATTGGCGGCAATTAGTATTTCTGATAGAATAAAGGAAACATCTGTTCAAGCCATAAAACAGTTAAAATTTGAAGGAATGGAAGTATATATGGTTACTGGTGATAATAAGGAAACAGCTGCAGCCATAGCTTCCCAGGCAGGTATCCCAAATTTTCGATCAGGAGTATTACCTGCTGATAAGGCCGATTTTATTAAAGAATTACAACGAAAGGGAAAGATAGTCGCAATGGTTGGAGATGGAATAAATGATAGCAATGCGCTTGCACAGTCCGATGTTAGCATCGCCATGGGTAAGGGAAGCGATATTGCAATGGATGTTGCAAAAATGACCATTATTTCTTCTGATCTTACAAAAATCCCTAATGCAATTCAGTTGTCAAAATATACTGTTGCTACCATTCGTCAAAATCTTTTCTGGGCATTTATTTATAATCTGATAGGCATTCCTATTGCTGCAGGTATTTTATATCCCATTAATGGATTTTTATTAAACCCGATGATTGCGGGAGCGGCTATGGCACTTAGTTCAGTTTCAGTTGTTTCAAATAGCCTACGGCTAAAGACAAAGAAATTATGAGCAAAATTTTCTGCCACTCCTGATAATTTTCAGAGAGATGAATTAGCAGGAATTAAATTTCGCAGTAAACGAAGAAACATGCCTATTTTTTAATTTCATTTTTGAACTATCACAAACAATATCTTCTAAAAAAATAAAAAAGTAATTATGAAAACAATAGAATTGAAAACAAACATTATGTGTGGCAATTGTATCGCTAAAGTAACTCCAGAACTCAATAAAGTAGCAGGAGAAACGAACTGGAAAGTGGATATTCAAAATCCCAAAAAACTACTTACGGTAACTTCTGATAAAGTGAATGAAGATGAAGTGATAAAAGCAGTAGAAAAAGCAGGTTATAAGGCTGAAAGATTGTAGGAACCAAATTCACAGGATAAATCTTATTTCTTTTAATAAGGTTTTGACAAATATTTGGGATTTTTGTTCCATATTTTTCCAAGAGGTATCTATTTTATTTAAGGTAATATTTTTATTACTTTTGTATGAATGAAAAGTAGCGAACTTTTACGTATAATGTAAAAAGACGGCTGGTATGAAGTAAGGCAAAAAGGAAGCGATATTATTATGCAGCATCCTACTAAGCCTAATATAATCCCTGTTCCTTTCCATGCTTCTAAAGAAATGAAAAAGGGAACGCTAAGGCAAATACTAAAAATGGCAGAAATGGAAACCAATAAAAGATAAACGGAATGAAAAACAAACCTAAAATAAAGCTAAAAGTTATTAAAGAAGAACAAGGTTATACAGTGATGGGCCAATGGAAAAACAGAAGTCTTATTACCTGCGGCAATAACTGGCAACAACTTCAAAATATGATTGTAGAAATGCTGAATCTTGTATTTGAAGATTTAGGCTATACTTATACCATTGATGAAATACAGCTT
>JBDTJV010000045.1:0-4588 GCA_039935675.1 Ginsengibacter sp.
TTTGAAATATAATCGTAAGCGCCTTTTTTCACTGCTTCTACGGCAGTCTCAATATTTCCATGGCCGCTGATAATTATGATCGGAACTTCGGAATTGATCTCTTTAGCTTTTTCAAGAAATTCTATTCCGTCGAGTTTTGGCATCTTGATATCGCATAGGACAAGGTCGTAATTCTTTTCCTTGAATTTTTTTAAGCCTTCCTCGCCATCCGCAGCTTCATCAATTTTATAACCCTCAAAACCCAAAATTTCAGTCAGGGTTTTTCTGATCGCTTTTTCATCATCTATTATAAGAATCGAAGGCATTTTTTAATTATTGGTTATTTAATTATTGATATATTGTTGAATTGTTTTATTGTTTTATTGTTTTCAAAATAGCACATCAGCAAATTTGCTAATTTGCTAATTTTCCATCATCAAATACGCCTTTATAAATCCATCCAATTCCCCATCCATTACAGGTCCTACATTTCCAACTTCATAATCTGTACGATGATCTTTGATCATTTTATACGGATGAAAAACATAACTGCGGATCTGGCTGCCCCACTCTATCTTCTTCTTTGAAGAATTATTAATGTCCAATTGTTCCTGCCGTTTTCGCATCTCTTCTTCATATAAACGACTTTTCAGCATAGACATTGCCTTTTCCCTATTTTCTCCTTGCGTACGCGCTTGCTGGCATTCCACAATGATTCCAGAAGGTTTGTGGGTAAGCCTTACCGCCGTTTCTACTTTATTTACATTCTGTCCGCCGCTTCCTCCACTTCTGAAAAAAGCCCATTCCACATCAGCCGGATTGACCTTTATTTCAATTGTGTCGTCTATCAACGGATAAACGTAAACACTTGCAAAACTGGTATGCCTTCGGGCATTGCTGTCAAAGGGGGAAATACGGACCAAACGATGAACACCACTTTCTGCTTTTAAAAAGCCAAAGGAAAAAGGACCGTCGAACTGCAAGGTAGCGCTTTTAATTCCCGCGCCATCACCTTCCTGGTAATCAAGTTCTGTAACGCTCCAACCTTGTTTTTCGCCATACATTCTGTACATGCGCAAAAGCATTTCTGCCCAATCCTGGCTTTCTGTTCCACCAGCACCGCTGTTGATCTGAAGTATGGCAGGCATTTCATCCTCCGGCTTATTCAACGTACTTTTGAATTCAGCTTCCTCGGTCGCTTTTACAGCACTGTCATAGGCTTCTTTCACTTCTTCTTCAGTGGCTTCACCTTCTTTCCAAAAATCGAAAAGAACGGATAAATCCTCCCCCTTCGTTTTTACATCTTCATAAAGATGCAACCAGTATTCATCCAGCTTCATGGATTTCAAAATGGAAGTGGCTCTTTTACTGTCGTCCCAAAAACCGGGCGATAATGAAAGTTGCTTATCGTTGTTTACTTTTTGTTCGCGATTCTCAACGTCAAAGAAACCTCCTCAAAACCATCAATCGGTCTCTCAAATCTTTTAGTAATTCTGTAGTCATAGGCGCAAATATAATAATGATAAAGTAATGACGAAATATCTTAACAAGATTTAAATAAGGAACGATTAATGTACTTTTACAGGAATAAAATTATAAGTGCAAAAATCAAGATCCCGATAAGCCAAAATAAGATTTGGCCGTAAAAGTTGGTTTACTGCAGAACACTTTTTAAAAATTAAAAAAATGAATATTGCTATCTTCTTCGAAAGGGATTTGGATAAATTGATCCAGGAAATCAGCTCATTTGAAAATGAAAGTGATATCTGGAAAATAAAAAAAGGCATTACCAATTCTGCTGGAAATTTAACGACTCATCTTCTTGGAAACCTGAATCATTTTATTGGAAAAACATTAGGAAATACGGATTATGTGAGAAACCGTGATGAAGAGTTTTCGATAAAAGATATTCCGCGTGAAAAATTGGTTGCAGATATCCATTCATTGCAGGAAGTCATTAAAAATACTTTACCAAACTTGTCATCAGAAGATTTAAAAAAGGAATTTGCTATACAAATACGAAATGAAGTTTATTCAACTGAAAATATGTTAACTTATTTATTAGCCCATTTGAATTATCATCTCGGACAGATAAACTATTTAAGAAGAGTGCTGGAGACTGAAAGCTGAAGGCACAATAGATCATTACGATATTTTTCTTTCTATGTATTTTAAAAAGATCTCACTAACCGGATATAAGAATTACCAATCAAAAACATTTGATTTTTCTGAAAGGATCATTGGAATTTGCGGACAAAATGGTAAAGGAAAAACCAACCTGCTTGATGCGATCAATTATTTATGTTTTACCAAAAGCTATTTTTCCAAAACAGATATTTTAAACACTTGTTTTGGACAGGAAGGATTTCGCCTGGAAGCAGAATTGCAAAATGAAAAAGAAGAATTACAAAAGATTGTTTGTATTTATCGCGCTTCGCAAAAAAAAGAATTTTATCTGAATGATGTTGCTTATGAAAAATTCTCTCATCACATAGGCAAATTTCCTGCAGTAATTATTGCGCCGGATGATATAGCGATGATCACCGGTGGAAGTGAAGAAAGAAGGAAATTTCTTGACACGCTCATAAGCCAACTGGATCCGGAATATTTGCAACAGTTAATTATTTATAATAAAGTTCTTTTACAAAGAAATAGTTTTTTAAAAAATGAAGCTGTAAAAAGCCGTTTTGATTTTACTTTACTGGATGTTTTCGATCAGCAATTAATTGGGGCTGCAAAATATATTCATGAGACAAGGAAAAAATTTTCAACTATTTTATTCCCACTTGTCCAGGAATTTTATAAAAACATTTCCGGCAAAAATGAATCTGTCTGCATGGAATATAGCAGCTTACAAAATGGAAGTAATTTCGAAGAACTTTTAATTGCTTCCCGGCAAAAAGACAGGCTTACACAACGCACCAATGTAGGCCCGCACAAGGATGATCTCGTCTTTTTGCTACATGAGAATGTGTTTAAAGCAATCGCTTCCCAGGGGCAAAGAAAAAGCCTGTTGTTTGCCTGCAAACTGGCTGAATTTGAAATATTGAAAAAGACGAAAGGCTATCCCCCTGTACTATTACTGGATGACGTTTTTGAAAAATTGGATGAAAGCAGGATCAAAAATTTATTGGAATATGTTTGCAACCAGAATAAAGGACAGGTTTTTATAACAGATACTCATGCTGGCCGATTAAGCGAATCTCTTTCGACTTTTGATAAATCGATACAGATCATCACATTGGATGATTGATCTGATTTCTATTTTTAAAAATTTATCTTTACCCAATGGAAATTTCGATCGGGGATGCATTAAAAGAATTTCTGAACAAGAGCAAACTAAAAAGCGGTGTTCAGGCCATGCAGATAAAAGATGCCTGGGAAAAGATCATGGGCAAAACCATTGCAAACTATACCGATAAGATCGAAATTATTAATTCCACCTTATTTATTTATACAATTATTGCCCCGTTAAAAAACGAATTAATTTACCAGAAAGCAAAGATCATCGAAAGAGTAAATGAAGAATTGGGTGAGAAAGTGATAAAAGAAGTTGTAGTAAAATAACCATATTTACCAAAATAATATTCGAAGTTATTTGTTAGTTTACTGTGTTAGGTTCAAAAAGTCTTATAGGGAAAATATGATTTGGTAACAGATTTTTATCATCAGAAAGTTTTCTTATAAACAAAATCTACATTCCCATTTTCGCATCATTTTAAATCAGGATTGATTTACTTTGCCAACAGTGGTAAGAAATCTGTAAGGAAGAATTTGATTTTTTAGTATAGGCTAATGAACTTCAATATCAAAAGAAAAACGAATGACAGAAGAACAACACAGGCTGGAAGAAAATTCCCATAAAAAAATCCCGCTGGAGCGATGGGGACCTTACGTAAGTGAACGCCAATGGGCAACGGTAAGAGAGGATTATTCCATGACAAGCGATGCATGGAATTACCTTCCATTCGACCAATCCCATTTCCGTTCTTATCTATGGGGCGAAGATGGTATCGCAGGTATTTCCGACTATTTTCAAAATTTATGCTTCGCTGTTACTTTATGGAATCGCAAAGATGCGATTCTTAAAGAACGTCTTTTCGGCCTTGGAAACCGCCAGGGAAATCACGGCGAAGATGTAAAAGAACTTTATTATTACCTGGACAATACTCCTACGCATTATTATATGGAGTATTTGTACAAATATCCTCAGCAGGAATTTCCGTATGAAAATATAAAAAAAGAAAATAAACAGCGTTCAAGGAATGAACCTGAATATGAAATCCTGGATACAGGCATATTTGATAACAATGAATATTTTGATGTCTACATAACTTATGCAAAACAGGACTCACAAGAAATTTTTATTAAAATTAGCGTTGTGAACCGCTTTACCGAAAGCGCAGGAATAACAGTACTTCCCACTCTGTGGTTTTACAACCGTGCCAGCAATCAAAATCTGTCAGAAAAACCAACTATCTCAACCATAAACAATACTTCTGTAAAAGCTTCACATGAACGCTTAGGAACTTACTATTTATATTTTCAACCTCCCCGCATCACTTTATTTACGGATAATGTGACCAATATGAAAAAGGTCAATGGCACA
>JBDTJV010000046.1:0-6056 GCA_039935675.1 Ginsengibacter sp.
ATCTCGGCTTCATTACCATCATTTCCCTTATCCTTGTAATGAGCGCCATAGAGGTCAGGATAAAACATACACGGATAACCTTCCTCCCGAAGAAGGATCAATGCATAGGCAATCGGCTTGAACCATTGTTCCACTGGCGCTTCCAGCGCCTGTAAAGGCTGTGTATCATGATTGCTTACCAAGGTAACTGCTTTTAAAGGATCAGCTACCACCAAAGTATTTTCAAATATTTTGGATAAATCATAATCCTTTCCTTGCTTGGAAGCAAGGTGAAAATTTTGCTGAAGGGTCGCATCAAAAACACTCAGGCAGCCATTAGTAGCTTCTATGTACTTAAGCAAAACATCAGTCCTGCCAGGAGACCAATATTCCGCCACTGCAAAAATTTCCTGCCCGGTATCTTGCCTTATCCTTTGCAGCCAATCGTTATAAAACCACGCGGGCATGTGTTTCACTGCATCCAACCGCACACCATCAAAGGGCGCCTGTTCATAATACCATTTTGCCCATGTGCTCAGCTCATTTCTTACATACTCATTTCTAAAATTAATATCGTCAAACATCAGGTAATCATAACCACCCTTTTCTGCATCGATCAGCTCTTGCCATTTATCCCCGTATCCATTAATAATTCTGAATATGCCACTTTCATCCGAGTTGGCGGCACAGTCCACGCCGGTAAAGCACATATAATCCCAAATAAAATCGGAGTATTTTTTATTTCTTCCCGGAAAGGTAAATTTGGTGAATGCTTCAATTTCAAAAGGATCGGAAATAACCTTGCTCCTGTTTTCCGGGTCCACTTTTACCACAGTTACTTTTTCTTTTTCATCTCCGCCCGCTTTATGATTCAGCACAATATCTACCATTGCCTGCATTTTATTATCACGTACGGCTTTTATCGCATCGATATATTCCTGGCGTGTTCCGTATTTGGTTCTTACGGAACCTTTCTGATCAAACTCGCCCAAATCAAATAAGTCGTATGGCGCGTAACCCACGCCATCCGGACCTTTCATAGTCTTATAAGCTGGTGGCAGCCATACAGCACTAAAGCCCATTGCTTTCAATTTTGGGGCTTCTTCTTTTAATTGATTCCACAAATTTCCATCTGCTGGTAAATACCAGTGGAAATATTGAATAATAGTTCCTTTAAACATTTTTGATTTTATGTATTTGGTTAGTAATGATTTTCGAATGTTTTGTAAAATAAAATTCCCCTCTTATTGATTTAAAACAGTAATGTCGAATTTCCCTAAATACAATTTTGTTGCCAACTTAAAACAGTAAACCAACAAATATTCAGAATTCTTGTTTTCATTCTCTTCCTCAATTATGGGGATGATAAAGATTTAGAAAACAATGCCCAACAGTGTCTAACTGTCGTCATTATTGAAGAAAAATTTACACAATTCGAGAGGTTATATTCATAAATCAATAGACCAGCTCTGAAAGGCAGCTTTTTTCATCAAACCTCTTTTGTGATGAATTCATTAAAATGAAAAGGCAGTTTTATTTACAATAATCTAAAACCGCATTAAATATTTCCCTTCGAATAGGATTTGGATTGTAGTAATATCCTGTAGGTAATAATCCCATATTCTGTCGATTGATTAATAAGATAACCGAAACGTCTAACGAAGGAACCACTGCTATACTTGTTCCGGTAAATCCGGAATGGCCGAAAGATCCTACCGGCGCGTTTTTCATAAAGGAATTATCAGGATCCATCATCCAGCCAAGGCCATTTTTAAAATCATCTTTCGTTAAAAATAATTGGATGGTCTTTTTAGAAATGAATTGTTTGGAACCTACTTTACCCTGGTGCATCAGCATATCAACTAGTTTCTGTAAATCACTGACTGTAGAAAATATTCCAGCGTGCCCGCTCACACCTTTCAATGCATACCAGGCGTTTCCATCATTTACTTCTCCCCGCAAATTATAATGACGCCAGCCATTCCATTGATTGGGATCTATTTCTTTAAACACATATCCGAGCGATGTATCATGCACCATTCTTGTTTCAAATGGATTACCATGGGAGGTTGCCGCAAATTTTGTAAAACGTCCGGAAGCAAGCGGGTTGTAGGTCGTGTGATTCATACCAAGTGGTATAAAAATATTTTTTTGATCAAATTGATCTAGTGGCATTCCGGAAATTTTCTCTATTATTTCGCCCAGGAGCATAAACCCCAAATCGCTGTACCTTCTTAATTTGCCCACAGGAAATGCCAATGGCAATTCACTGATCAACTGATATGCTTCCTGTTTATTGGAAGCACGGTAAAAAAGCGGGTACCATGTAATGAGGCCGGCAGTATGGGTTAGCAGGTTGCGTATGGTAATTTGTTTTTTATCGCCCACATTAAACGCAGGAATATATTTACCGACGTGATCATCCACTTTAAGCAGACCTCTATCTACCAGTAGCATGATGGAGGTAGTAGTGCCAACAACTTTAGTAAGTGAAGCAAGATCAAATAAATCATCTGTCGTCATCACTTCAGGAGGGTCAAGTGGTTTGTTATCGTAATCATTTCTCTCAGCATAGCCAAAAGCCTTTCTGCAAAGAACCTGGTTGCCTTTTATAATTTCAATTACCGCACCGGGAATTACGTTATTGTTTACCTCAGTTTGTAAAATGCTGTCAACAGTTGTCCTGAGTTTTTCAAGTTTCATTCCTTCTCTTGCCTTCTGCGCGGAAGAAGCAAAAAAAGAGAAAGAGAAAAAAAATATGAGTGGGATAATTTTCCTGTGCATCATTTTATTTTATTATCAAAAATACGGCAAAGTCATAGTTCCGATATCCATCTGAAATCATGATTTTTAATTGATGAAAATATAATTGACAAAGCTGGATTAAATAATATCACCCTTTCAGGGTTGTGATGTATTGTGTTTTTTTACCATAATTATATTATCCTTTCAGGATTTAATGAAGTTACATTATCCTAATGTGCAAATTATTTATTCCTTCAGCAATTTCTTAATTTCCCTGGCCAATACATCCAAGCCACTCTCTTCATAGCCGACACTTTCGTACCTTATAACGCCCTGTTTATCTATCAGAAAATTTTTTGGAATTCCGGTGGTTCCATATTTATCCCAGATGCTTTTAAGAGGATCTATTCCTGCGGGAAAAGAAATTCCTTTTTTGTTTAAATCCCTCATCCCCTTGGATACTGTAGCCAGTGTTTCTCCTCTCGATATGGGTAGAAATACAAAATCTTTCTGCATGAATGGTGTCAATATTTTTGAAGGTAATTCATGAAATTCCATCATGCAGGGCCCACACCAGGTTGCCCAAAAATTGAGTAACACCACTTTTCCTTTTAGATCAGCCAAATTAATCTTCCTGCCATCCAGCATCTGAACGGTAAAGTCTGCAGCCTTTTCGTTCACATGCAACTTAAATCCATCATCAGATTTCGATGAATCCTGTTGCTGGACCTTTCCGGCATTCTCTTCATCCTTCGCATTTTTTTCAGATTCGGTCAATAGAGATACCATGACGATAAATCTTTTGTCATCACCTACTTTATCACCAAACTTTTCTTTAAGCGCTTCCATCTCTGCATCAGAAACTCCCTTATTAATTCTTTTTAAATATCCCAACTTTGCCATTTCCTCCACGTTTTGTTTGGTCACGATTTTATCTCCCATTATCACCACATAAGCTGGTTTATTCGCTTCTGTAGTTTGAGCCGTAGAATGTTGAGCTGTGATAAAAAGCAGGAATAGAATAAAATAAATTTTCATTTTGATTAAGGGAATTTAGATAATTAAAAAAGGTGATTGCGTGGTTTTATTAAAGACCAAATTAAGTTTTTTAATGGCACCAATTCATCTGCGCATCCCGCACAGCAAATCGAACATATGAAATGCGCTCAATAAAAGCTTCTTCAAAGTAGCAGGCAAAAGGCTCTCCTGTATTTTACTATTACTTATTAAAACTATAGTGAAGCAGGAAATTCTCACGATTCTTGTTTTGATCAATTTAAAAAGGCAGGGCTGTACTGTAATATTCAAAGCAATATAAGGATGCCAGTTTGCACACTTCAAACTTGAACTAAATTTTCGAGATTAACGAAGATGCCGAAATCAAGAATGAAAATGAATTTTTTTATTTGACTTTCCCAATCCTGGCCTTTACAGGAATATTAAATGTATTTAGACTTGGCGTTTGATTATGAAAATCAAAATCAATATTTACACCAGGCCTGAAGATCAGGCAGTGGGTAGAGCCTCCAAAATGGAATGTCCCGGTTGGATCTCCTTTTTTTATTTTTTGCCCGACCTTGACAGTAATTTCGCAACTTGACACTTCTGCCATACCAATAGCCACAAAACACATGAGTCCAATTTTTGGATTATTGGATTCAATAAAAATTAAAGCTCTCGCGGCTATTTCTGCAATATATCCCTGCGAATCATTAGGGCCAGCCGGATCATAACCTTCAACAGGACAATCAGCATAATAGGTTCCGGCTACGTTTTGAATTCCCTTTACTGTGCCTTCGACAGGGCTATTCCACCTGTGATAGGTTTTGGCACATAAAAAAGCCTGGTATACTGTACAGCCATCTCCAAATTCATTGGCTAACGGATTATTCGCCATAATATCTAACACAGAATAAAACTGCCCTTTCATCCAAAATTTATCTTTCATTTTAGCATTGGTCACACAATTATAGGGAGCAGATTCGCATGCATTCACGATGACATCCGGATCGCTGTCTCCTGCGCTGACTTCTCTTACTCCGGAATTAAATTCCCGTGTAAAAAAATCATCCCAGCTCTTATAACCGAAATGAGGTTTCGATGGAGCACAAACATAATTGTATATGAAATTTTCCAAAGCATTTTCCGGATCCTTACCTTGCCCTCTTAATGGATCCATTAAAGCGATGGCTTCCAAAGCTTGTGGGGACAGCCACCCTATTGGCTTTGTGTAATTAGGTTGTGATTGCTCAATCGGTCCTTTTACCAGTACATATCGGGAAGCACCTGATTCTAAAAAGGTTTTCCATTTGTTTAGAATAACCCTTAATTTATTATTAACCACCGGATTTGTAAATGCCAGGTAACCACCCATGGTACCCATCTCCCAATCCAATATCGCATTAATAGGAAATCCTACTAATCCAATCTGATCCTCAATAACGCTGTAACAAGGAGCCTCAGTCAAAACCTGGTTCATTACTAATAGCATAGTTTTAAAATTCTTAACAGGTTCATTATACCCCTGCGGAATTTCATCATACATACTTGTAAAACTCATATACAAAATCGGATCTGAATTTATTACATTTTCTAAATCTTGAATCACAGGATCAAATGCAAGATTATTTTCTTTGGCTTCTTTGATTTTTTTTGTAATCCAACTTTTTAAAAAATCCCGGTCAGATGGCAACCATTTTCCTATTCTGTATTTTACTGGTCTTACTGGTTTCATTTTAATTTGTTTTTAATATTGACTAATTAGAAATTTTTTTCTAAAAGTGGCAGAAGCTTTTTCAGTGTCAACTTGCAAGGAGACCACCATAGTTATGAATAGCGCCGATAACACAAATCACTTTTTATTCACAGGAGGCATTGACGATGGAAGGCTTTTTTAATGTATATTAAAGAACCAAAGTCTTAAAGGTGAATTCCATAGGGAAAAACGAAGGATGAAGGTAAATACAAATAGCGGATATTTATTCATTTACTGGAAATCCCGAGTGCTTTTGGGAATGATATTTTCAAAGACAGCTTTGTTTTTTTCATTCCCGATGATAAGATTAGCAGCTTCTTGTTCCATTGCGTATTCGTTATCAAATGCTTTATTATTGACTCAAATATTTCTACCTGATTACGATTTTTTGTGGGTGCTTCATCATTATGGTAACGGGAAATATCCTCACTATTTTCTTCTTCTTTCATAAAAAGAATAATATGTCCAAAATCAGACAAATCAAACACAGTCTTGATTATTAAAATAATCCATTCTTAAAAACCGCACAGGAATTATAACGGTGTTCATTCTGACAAAAACCGGACAAAAAATTTGG
>JBDTJV010000047.1:0-7570 GCA_039935675.1 Ginsengibacter sp.
AAATCGGAAGCCAGTTTTATACTCCATTGAATCATAGGGACCTGCACAATTCCTGTAATAATACATGCCGCAACAAAAGCACGAACAGTTCCCCATTTGGTTACTTTATACCGGCGGAAATAATAGACCATTACAATAGCCGGAATACTAAGTATAGGAAGTAAATGCACACCTACCGCCAAACCAATCATGTAAAAAATCAAGATGAGCCACCTGTCTGCAGGGGTAAAATTTCCTTTAACTCCCTTCAATTTTTCATCAATAACGGCCTGGTCCCATTTTAGCACTAACCAGAATACTATTCCTGTAAAAAAAGAGGAGCTGGCATATACTTCCGATTCTACTGCACTGTACCAAAAGGAATCGCTGAAAGTATAGGCAAGAGCGCCGACAACGCCGGCAGCCATAATCGTAAAGATTTGGTTATTGGTCAGCGGATTAGGATTATTCTTTTCATATATCCTACGGGCAAAATGAGTGATGCTCCAAAAAAGAAATAAGATACAAAAGCCACTCATAAAAGCACTCATGCTATTCAGACCCAGGATTGCCGTGTTTGGGTTGGAATAAGGGATCATAAACAACCGGCCAAGCATGATGAATAATGGTGCGCCTGGTGGATGTGGAATTTGTAGTTTGTAAGCGCTGGAAGCAAATTCACCGCAATCCCAAAAACTGCCGGTAGCTTCCATTGTCAATAGATAAACGATAGAGGCGATGATACAAATTGCCCATCCTGTAATGTTGTTGACGCGTTTAAATCTCATATATTATATTTAAGGAAAGAGGCGGCAAATATAAAGCTATGCAGCGTACATTTCAATTGCCATTATTTTTTTTATAAAAAGGATTGTTAATTTGTTAAGTAATACTTAATTAAATGGTTAATAGTAAACAAAGAAATAACTGAGATTTTCATTTTAATCATTTTTGGAAAATCGTTTTTTATTTACGCAAGAAGATAAATTTCGTTAGTGCCTTTTCCGGTTCTAATTTTGATTTTCGAATATTCGATTTAAATTTCTAATTCAATTTTTTAAAACTTTATAATTTTCGTTGAAAAAAGCATTCATCCAACTGCATATTGCCGTCATTCTTGCGGGTTTTACTGCTATTTTAGGAAAACTGATCGAACTAAATGAAGGATTGCTCACTTTGTACAGGATGTTTTTGAGTGCGCTTATTCTTGTCATTTTAATGTATTTCAAAAAGGAATTAATACGAATTTCCTGGAAGGCAACGTGGCAGCTTTTGGGTGTGGGCGCTATTATTTCTTTGCACTGGTTGTTTTTCTATGGAAGTATCAAATATTCCAATGTTTCCGTTTCTGTTACCTGCCTATCTACTATTGGATTTTTCACTTCTCTATTTGAGCCCTTGATCATGAGAAGGAGAGTAGATCTTGTAGAAGTATTGCTCGGGCTTCTGGTAATAGCAGGAGTTTACCTTATTTTTAATTTTTATCCTCAGTATAAAACCGGAATTATTTTTGGGATTATTTCAGCAATTTTTGCGTCTATCTTTCCGATAATAAATAAAAATTTGGTGATTAATTTCTCCCCAAGAACAGTTACACTTTACGAAATGGCGGGAGGCTCTATTGCACTGTGTATTATTCTTCCTTTTTACCTGCAATTTTTCCCTGCCCAATATTTTATTCCGACCAGAACTGATTTTTTGTGGCTGATTATATTATCAGGCGTTTGTACGGTCTTTGCATTTAACCTGAGTCTTAATTCATTAAAGCATATTTCTGCATTCACAACTAACCTGACTTATAATTTTGAACCGGTTTATTCGATTATTCTTGCTTTTATTATTTTTAAAGAAAATAAATTTTTAGGAGCTGGATTTTATTTTGGGTTCTCTTTAATCCTGCTGGCAGTTTCATTACAGATGGTGAGGGTATACCAGGAAAAGAGGCCCGAGAAAATATAATTGTCATGGTAAATCATAAGGGTCAATGACTGTTAAACCAGGTATATTTTTAAAATCCGAATTATTTCGGGTGATTAATGTTCGATTATAAGTTAAAGCTGTAGCTGCAATTATAGCATCTGGTGTTTTTATCTTGAAGTTTTGTCGCAGATCAATGGTCCTATCTACTATTTCTTTGTTGAGATAATAAATGAGAGCGACTTGTACAAAATCCAATAATTTGTCTCTTTCTTCTGTTGATATATTTTTGTTACTAAACAACTCTATATAAGTAATAACAGAAATAACAGGTTCGATAGCTGAAATAAACTTTTTTCCACTTTCCGACAATTTGCGATTGAAAAAATCAATAACCGGGTTAGTATCCAGCAGATACAATTCTACCATTCTTTACGGTTTTGATATACTTCGTCATGCATTATTTTCGCAGTTTCATCAGAAATTATTCCCCAAAAATCACCCATAGTCTTTTTGGAAGCGTTTTTTTCTAATTCTTCAAGGGAAATGTAGGTTATTTCAAGAGGTTTGCCTACGTATTCATCTGGAATAGCTATTTTAATATTCGAGGTCTTGGGTGTAATTATAGTTCGAATCATATCTGAATTTATTATTTAAAATTAAATAATTAACTCCACAATTACTTATTTAAAGTATCTAATTAGCCACCTCATATTTACAAATATTTGATCTTAAAAGAAACCTTTGCAAAAGATTCAAACATTTTGGTAACTCCACAATATTTTTCCTGCGAAAGTTTCACAGCTTTTAAAACCTTTGGTTCATCCTCCTTTGATACTTTTATTGAGTAATGGACGACTACCTTATCATACGTTTTTGGATCAGTATCAGTAAGATTTCCTTCTACATGGATAGAAAGCTCGGAAAAAGTCAACCTCATTTTATTTAAGATACTTACTACATCCAGGCCAGTACAACCCGCCAGGGAAGCTAACATTAGCACTTTGGGACGTGTGCCTATATTATTTCCTCCACCTGCGGCATCGGTGTCTATCTCAATTTTGTGTCCATTAAGATCCGCGGTAAAATTCATTCCTCCATTGAAAACAGCATTGATACTATTTACTGACATTTTTATTTTTTTATGATAAATTGAGAATAGGTATTGTTACAAATGAGGATTTACCGCTGCAGAAATTTGTTGCGCATTCAAAGCACCGGATTGTCTCCATATCACTTTACCTTCTTTAAACAGGATAAGCGTAGGCACTCCCTGTATATTAAATTGCTGTGCAGTTTGTTGATTTTTATCTATATCAATCTTAATCACTCTTAATTTGCCAGTATTGTTTTGTGCAAATCTCTGCAGCTCAGGAGCCATCATTTTACAAGGCCCACACCATGTTGCATGAAAATCAACCAAAACGGGTTGCTTATTTTTAATCAATTCTCCAAATGTTTCCATGGCAGTAAATACATCATAAATTGTGCCCGTTTGGAACTTGACAAAGTGACAAATAAGTAAATCATTTATTTGCTCTTTTACTATAAAAAGTGATATATTTTAAGAGTTATAGGTTAATTATGATAATTACGCAAATGATTTAGAGAAACAGTTGGATTTTTATTTTTCCATAAACTGTTTCTTACTTACCTTTGCCGTCCGAAAAAAAAGATCAGTTATGGCCAGAGTATGTCAGTTAACAGGAAAAAGACCTATCACAGGTAATTCTGTTTCACATTCAAATATTAAAACCAAGAGAAGGTTTTTACCAAATCTGCAGAAAAAAAGATATTTTCTGGCAGAAGAAGATAAATGGATTACACTGAAATTGTCTTCAGAGGCTATCCGTACTATCAATAAAAATGGTCTTTTTAACGTGGTAAAAGAAATGAGGTCTAAGGGAGTTAAGATTTAATTATCAAATTATCAATTTAAGAAAATGGCAAAGAAAGGAAACAGGGTTCAGGTAATTTTGGAATGCACCGAGCATAAAACTTCGGGTCTTCCGGGCACCAGCCGTTACATTACCAAAAAAAATAAAAAGAATACTCCTGAGCGTTTGGAATTGAAAAAATTCAATCCCATCCTGAAGAAAGTAACTGTTCATAAAGAAATTAAATAAATTACGCAATTTGAAAATGATTCAAGGCTCAATTGCCTTGAATTTTCAAATTTTCAAATTTTCAAATTTTCAAATTTATAAAATGGCAAAGTCAGCAAAAACAGCGATAAAAACCAAAGATCAGAAAGCAGCAGCAGATGCTAAAAACTGGACTAAAGTTGTGCGTGCGGTTCGCAGCCCTAAATCAGGATCTTATACCTTTAAAGAATCTATTGTTCATAAGGACAAGATCAAAGAGCATTTGGGAAATTAATTTCGGCTGTCAAAATTTTTTATTAAAGCTATCCTGCATCATTGTGGATAGCTTTATTTATTTTAACCTAAATCAATTTTTACATGGGAATATTTGATAAAATATTTGGGAAAAAAGAACAAAAGGAATCACTGGACCAAGGTCTTCAAAAAACCAAAGACGGTTTTTTTGATAAGATCACTAAAGCGATTGCCGGCAAAAGTACAGTAGACGAAGAAGTGCTTGATGACTTGGAAAATGCATTGGTTAGTGCGGATGTGGGTGTGGATACTACTGTGAAAATCATTGATGGAATAGAGAAAAGAGTAGCAAAAGATAAATATGTAAATACCAATGAGCTAAATAAAATTTTAAAGGAAGAGATTCAATCCATCTTGGTAGATGCACCGCAGGATACTTCCTATATTAATTATGAACTTCCGTCAGGACACAAGCCTCATGTTATTTTGGTAGTTGGCGTGAACGGTGTTGGAAAAACCACTACGATTGGAAAATTGGCCCATAATTTTTCTCTTGCAGGAAAATCAGTGTTGCTGGGGGCGGCAGATACTTTTCGCGCAGCGGCAGTTGATCAATTGAATATCTGGAGTGAAAGAACGAATGTGCCAATCGTGAAACATGCCATGGGATCTGATCCAAGTGCGGTAGCTTTTGACGCAGTGCAAAGCGGGATTGCAAGAAATAGTGATGTGGTGATCATTGATACAGCAGGAAGGTTGCACAATAAAATTCATTTAATGGATGAATTGAATAAAATTAAAAGGTCTGTGAATAAGGCGTTACCTAATGCTCCGCATGAAGTGATGCTCGTTTTGGATGGAAGTACCGGACAGAATGCATTGGAACAGGCAAGACATTTTACAGCTGCCACGGAGGTTTCGGCATTAACGATAACCAAATTAGATGGTACAGCAAAGGGCGGTGTAGTTTTGGCAATTGCCGATCAGTTTAAAATTCCGGTGAAGTTTATTGGTGTTGGGGAAAAAGCCACTGATCTTTTGGTATTTGACAAAAAGGATTTTGTGGATAGTTTATTTGGCGGAGTGAAATAATCCTCATCTAAACTCTTCTAAAGAAAAAGGATATGCTTTTTAGAAATCAGTGAAATTGATGACGACAAAATACAAATCCTGAATATTTGTTCGTTTACTCCATTTGGAATTATAATACAATTCGTGTAATTAGTAATTCAAATTCGTGTTATCAAAAAAAATGAAAACAAAACATACAAAAGATAAGGTCAATATTATCACACTTGGATGCAGCAAAAACATGGTGGACAGTGAAGTATTGAGCGGACAACTGGCTGCTGCAGATTTTGACGTTAAACATGAAAGTAAGAAGCTGGATCATAATATCGTTGTGGTGAATACATGCGGATTTATTGATCTTGCCAAACAAGAGAGTATCAATACAATCCTGGAACAGGTGGAATTAAAAAAACGCGGTAAGATTGATAAGGTCTATGTTACAGGTTGTTTGAGCGAGCGCTATAAACAAAATCTTGAAGAAGAAATTCCTGAAGTGGATGCTTTTTTTGGTACTATGGAATTGCCTTTTTTATTGAGAAAATTCGATGTGGACTACAAGGCAGAATTAATTGGAGAAAGATTGTTGAGTACGCCTAACCATTATGCTTACCTGAAAATAAGTGAAGGTTGTAACAGGACATGTTCCTTTTGCGCCATTCCTTTGATGCGGGGAAAACATATAAGCCGCACCATAGAATCATTGGTTGAGGAAGCAAAACTATTGGTATCACGCGGCGTTAAAGAGATCATGTTGATTGCCCAGGAGCTTACCTATTACGGGCTTGATATTTATAAGAAAAGAGAATTGCCGCGCTTGCTTCATGCGCTGGCAGATATTCCCGGCTTAGAATGGATCCGTTTGCATTATGCTTATCCATCTAAATTTCCAATGGAAATTATTGACGCCATGAAGGAGAGAGAAAATATTTGCAACTATCTTGACATGCCTTTGCAACATGCCAGCAACAGAATGCTGAAGGCAATGAAAAGGCAAATCACGAGGGAAGAAATGGAAGACATTATTGGTGAAATAAAATCAAAGATTCCCAATATTTGCTTAAGAACTACGCTGATAGCAGGTTTCCCGGGCGAAACCCAGGATGATGTGGAAGAATTGAAAGGCTTTTTGCAAAAGATGGAATTTGATCGCGTAGGAATCTTTACTTATTCGCACGAAGAAAATACATCGGCGTTTGATTTAGAAAATAATATATCAGAAGAAGAAAAAGAAAGGCGTGCGCAGGAGATAATGGACGTGCAACAGGAAATATCCTTTAAGAAAAATGAAGAAAAAGTTGGTCAGACTTTCAAGGTAATTGTTGACAAAAAAGAAGCTGGAAAATATTTAGGTCGTACAGAATTTGACAGCGTTGAAGTGGATAATGAAGTGATCATTAATTCTAATAGAAAATTAAATCCGGGTGATTTTGTCAATGTAAAAATTACAAAAGCATTTGATTATGATTTGGAAGGTGAGGTAATTTAGCCAGAGCAATTGTTTTGTATATTTGATAAAATTGTTTGTATGTCTGCTGCTTCAGAAAATTAATTATGGAAAATGAACCTTCTACTCTTGCAAAAATTGTAATGGAAGTAGAGCCACTTACTGAAAAAGAAAAGAAGCTTATGTTAAAACATGTTAGAATGAGGAAAGCCCTTTTCATGGCTGAAAAGCTGAAGGGATCAGTTAAGTCAAACAAAATAACAATTTCTGAGATTATAGACGAGCAAACGGCAATGCATAAAGAAAGAAAAAAATGAGTCAGAATAGTTATGTAATTGATGTTGACGTCTACATCAGTTACATTTTAAAAGACAAACTTGAAGAACTTTTTCTTTTTGTGATAGATAGAAATTTTGAAGTTTTTGTTTCAATAGAATTAGAGAATGAACTGAATGAAGTCTTGCAACGTAATAAGTTTAAAAAATATTTAAAGAGGCCTTCTCTTGAATTCGTAAATGCTATTCGTCAATTTGGTAATTTAATTCAGCCTAAAAAAGCAAAAATAGAAAGCCCAGATACAAAAGATAATTATTTGTTTGTATTAGCTTTAGCTACTGAATCAACTATTGTTACTGGCGATAAGCCATTAATAGATTGGGTAAATGCACCGGTTCGAGTAATATCTCTTGCAAAATTTTTGCAAATAAAGATTGATTAAAAGTTAAAAGATTACATTTTATATTTCTTTCTCAAATCACTTCTCAGTTGATGCAAAGGCTCACTGATGCCTACTTTATAAATGTGCGGATTATTAAAACGT
>JBDTJV010000048.1:0-5812 GCA_039935675.1 Ginsengibacter sp.
CTGCATCCTAATGATGATGTGAATAAATCTCAATCGAGTAATGATACTTTCCCGACAGCTATGCATATTGCGGCCTATAAAATTTTGTACGACCTGGTATTACCTGCTTTGGAAAATCTTAAACAAACTTTTGATCAAAAATCAAAAGATTTTATGCATATCGTAAAGATCGGCCGAACTCATTTTATGGATGCAACTCCTCTGACTCTTGGACAGGAATTTTCCGGTTACGCTTCACAGTTAGATCATGGTATTAAAGCAATCAAAAACACTTTACCACATTTAAGTGAACTCGCTTTAGGTGGTACGGCTGTTGGCACGGGGATAAATACGCCTCCGGGATATGCTGTAAACGTTGCAGAAACAATTGCAGAATTAACAGGGCTTCCTTTTATAACTGCCAAAAATAAATTTGAATCGCTGGCCTCTCATGATGCTATTGTGGAAACTCATGGCGCTGTGAAAACAGTTGCTGTAAGCCTCATGAAAATTGCTAACGACATCCGGATGTTGTCTTCAGGTCCACGAAGCGGAATAGGAGAAATCAGTATTCCTGAAAACGAACCAGGCTCCTCTATCATGCCCGGAAAAGTAAATCCTACTCAATGCGAAGCCATAACAATGATTGCTGCCCAGGTAATGGGAAATGATGTGGCAATCAGCGTTGGAGGCGCAACTGGCCAGTTTGAATTGAATGTTTTTAAACCGATGATCATTTATAATTTTTTGCATAGCGCGAGATTAGTAGGCGATGGTTGCAATAGTTTTAATGAGCATTGTGCAAAAGGTATTGAGCCGATTGAACAAAATATCAAAAAACATGTGGACAATTCCCTGATGCTGGTAACGGCTTTAAACCCAAAGATTGGCTATTACAAATCGGCAGAAATAGCTCAAAAAGCGCACAAAGAGAATACTACTTTAAAGGAAATGGCCGTGAAATTAGGTTATGTTACTCCTGAAGAATTTGATCAATGGGTAAATCCGAAGAATATGGTGGGACAATTACCCGGCGAATAAAATTCCTTTTTTTTGAACAAAAAACCAAAAAATTCCCTTTTTATCGATCAAAAATTTTTATGGATATTATTCCAAATTTTAAGAAATTTTAGTATTGTTTGAACGAAATCTAAAAATAATCTCCCTTAGGAAAAAAATTTGTTTATTACTAAAAAAATAATTAAAAATTGGAGACATTGTATTTTCTCCTATTTTTGCAATGGTGTTTTTCATAGGTTAGCAACGGCCAGCCCTTTTCAGGGCAGGCCTTTATTTTTTTAAAAGGCATATATAGGGGACTTAATATCATGATAAAATAAAAATGTCCATTTTTCTTCTTCTCCTTTTTGCCACCACAACCTTCTTAATTCCATAGCAGCTGCGCCATCAAAATCATATTTTGCTTTGAACCGGTTTTTCATTTGTTGTAATTGAGGAGCCACATCGCCTCCGTAAAAGATAATTTTATCATCATCCTTTATTTTGAAAACCTGGTGGTAAGGGCAATGCGCGCCGGTCACCTGGTAATCGATGTAGTCATCTATCACTCCATTTCCTTGTGTCAAAACGAGTTGTTTACTATCTTTCAGTAACAAAAAATCTTCTGAATGATAGGAAGGCAGTCCTTTTTGAATAGCGTATTCCCATTCCTTATTGTTGATGTAATAAGTGGCGTTTTCAAAGCTTATTTTATTTTTTCCGGGCCTGGCAATTCCTCCGGTATGGTCTTTATGAAGGTGCGAAAGAAGCACTTTGGTTACATCACTGGAATTGATTCCATGCGAAGCGAGATTTTTGTGAATATATAATTGCCCGCTCTCATCGGCGAAACCAAGTCCTGTATCGAGCAAAAGAATGTCTTTGGAAGTGATAACCAAAAAGGGCTGTATTTCTACCAGAATGCTTCCTTTATTTCTTTGCTGAAGATCATCTTTGTCGATATTAAAAGGGACAAATTTTTTAGTTTGGTCTACTGTGAAAGCTCCTTCGCTTAAGGGAATAATTTGTGCCATAATTTAAAATTTGCAAAGTTAAGCTGTATGCGGAGAAATAGAAATACCTATTAAAAGTTCATTTACTATCCTTATTTCCTTGCAAACGGAGGTTTTGCTTTCAAAACTTTCGTATAGATTTTACAATTAGGAATATGAGAGCCAGGTAAATAACCGGTGCTCATCAAAAATTCATTCACGATCTCGCCACCTGTAAACCGAAAGGTATTTTTAAATATTTTGACCCACTCTTCTTTCGTTTTTGGATGATGATGATCTATCCATTTTTTAAATGACCCAAATTCCTTTTGAATTCCTAATATGACTTTCGCATTTTCAATAGCGGCATTTATTTTAAGTCTGTTTCTTATAATACCTGCATCATTCATCAATCGCTCAATATCTTTTTCTTTAAATGACGCCACTTTTTTTATCTCAAAATTTTTATAAGCATTTTTAAAATTCTCCTGTTTCTTCAAAATAGTATCCCAACTTAATCCTGCCTGGTTAATTTCAAGAATTAATCTTTCAAAAAGTTCGTCATCGTTTTCAATAGGGAAACCATAAAAATTATCATGATAAATCCGGTGCAAATTATCCTTGTCATAGGAAAGGACTGCCTCGCAATAAGAAGAAGGTTTTTGCATAAATATTTATTATTTAATCGATTCAAATTATAGAAATTGTTGAGAGCAAGCTACCTTTATTTTTTATCTGTTTCAGTAAACCAACAAATTTCATGAATTTCCATTTTGCTGGAATAGCAAAAATAATTTTCTTCAAAATCATTTTATGATCACAAACTTTACGACAAGCGAAAACTATATTTTGGAAGATGACCAGGTGCTTCTCCGCCCTTTGGAAGAGAACAACTTTATGCACCTCCTTCCGATATCATTAAATGAACCGACAACGTGGGATTATTCGCTGATAACGGCCGCCGGTGAACAACGATTAAAAGATTATTTACAAATTGCCATAAAAGCAAGGGAATCAGGCAAAGAATATCCTTTTATTGTTTATGATAAGAAAGCCGGAGAATATGCAGGAAGCACCCGATTTTATGATATTAATCTTCCTTTTAAAACCTTGCAACTAGGCTACACATGGTATGGAAAAAAATTTCGTGGAACCGGATTAAACAAGCATTGCAAATTTCTTTTGTTGCAATTTGCATTCGAAGAGTTGGGAATGGAAAGAGTAGAATTTCATGCTGATAATAATAACGAAAAGAGCATTGCTGCCATGAAATCTATTGGGTGCAAAGTAGAGGGTGTATTGCGCAGCCAAATGCCTACGAGGCAGCCTGATATAAGAAGAGATAGTATCGTTTTGAGTATTTTGAAAGAAGAATGGTTTGATGGAGTTAAAGAGAAGTTGAAAGCAAAACTTTAAATTACCTGTTAATTAATTTGTAACGATTAAATTTAGCCAATGAAAAGAGAACTCACCTCATGGTACAGCCCATCTGTAAATAAAGAAATGCCGATCGCTTCTTATGGCGATTATGGATTTGCGCTTTTATTAATACCAACAGCTGCTGCTGATTATTTGGAATACGAGCGTTTTCAATTGATCGATTCCCTGGCGCACTTTATTGATTCAGGAAAAATAAAAGTATTTTCTGTCAATAGTATGAACAATGAAAGCTGGATGCACCCTGATATGTGGGGCGAGCACAAAGCCATTCGCCACAATGAGTTTAATCAATACATTTTTAATGAAGTGATTCCATTTATAAAAAACAGCACCTCGCCTGAAACGCCAATAATTACCTGTGGCGCCAGTTTTGGAGCACTTCATAGTATGAATTTATTTTTAAAAAGACCGGATATTATAAATGGAGTTATTGCAATGAGCGGCGTTTATGATTTGCATGAATACAGCAAAGGATTTGATGACGAACAGGTTTATTATAATTCGCCAATGAACTATATGCCAAATCTTACGAATAACTATTACCTGGAAAATATCCGTAAAAGCAATCACATTCACATTTTATCCGGCAGCGGATCTTTTGAAGATCCCGATGCCGCAAGAAGATTTGCGGGTGTTCTTTACAACAAAGGAATTACTTATGAACTAGATATCTGGGGAAATGACATGACACATGATTGGCCTACCTGGCGGAAAATGCTGCCATATTACATCGATTCAAGGTTTTGATTTTGATAGTAAACAAACAAATAGGTAGAATTTCTGTTTTGGTTTATTCATAAAATTTGTAACTTCATTTTAAACCTACGAGATGGAAAACTTATTAAACAGAATTACTTCTTCCCCTGATATTAGTTTTGGAAAACCGGTAATTCGTGGCACCAGGATGGCGGTCTTGTTTTTAATGGAACATCTGGCAGCAGGAGATACTACTGAAGAGATTTTGGAAGAATTCCCATTTTTAGAAAAAGAAGATATTCTTGCATGCTTGCAATATGCAACTCAATTAATGAATAAAAACTCCATTTCACAAATAATTAAATTGCCGGCTGCATGACATTTCTTGTCGATGTTAATCTACCGCGTTTTTTTTATAGATTTAAATCTGATGAATTTATTTTTGTTTTCAATATTCACGAAGAATTGTCAGATACAGAAATATGGCAATTAGCTATCAAAAATAAATATGTTATTCTAACTAAGGATTTGGATTTTTACTATAAAGCGAGGCAATCTATAGAGTTTCCTAAAATAATTATTTTCCGGTTTGGGAACATGAAATTAAGCACTATGCATTTGTATTTTGACAAATATTGGAGTTCGATATCAGAATTGATACAGGAGAATAAATTGATCTTTGCATGGCAAAATGAGTTGGAGGTGATCTATTAATCTTATTTTGATTCAATTTTTGTGCTTTTAATTTCCCATTGAAAAAGACGAATCTTATAAATTTCTATAAAAAAAGCCTAATATATCTTCTCTTAATTAGAGACTGATTTCTCCCACCCTACTATTCCGTAAATTTACCTGATGGAAAAAAAATTATTTCTGCTGGACGCGATGGCGCTTATTTATCGTGCCTATTATTCAATGATCAGAAGCCCGATTATTACTACAAAAGGGAAAAATACCAACGCGCAATACGGATTTACCAACACCCTGGTCGATCTTATCAATAAAGAAAATCCTACTCATCTCGCTGTAGCTTTTGATACGGTGGCGCCGACAGAAAGGCATATTGAATTTGCCGCTTATAAAGCCCAAAGACAGGAGGCGCCGGAAGATTTGGTGATCTCTATTCCTGAAATAAAAAAAATAATCGAAGGATTTAATTTGCCAGTGGTAGAGTGCGATGGTTATGAGGCCGATGATCTGATTGGTGGTCTTGCACAGCAGGCAGAAAAGGAGGGGTATAAAGTTTTTATGGTTACACCGGATAAAGATTTTGGTCAATTAGTAACTGAAAATATAAAAATATATAAGCCTGGTTACCAGGGCGGAAAAGTAGAGATAATGGGTGAAAAAGAAGTGTGTGAAAAATGGGGAATTAAGAATGTAAAACAGGTAATTGATATTCTAGGGCTGATGGGCGATGCCAGTGATAATATTCCCGGGATTGCCGGCGTAGGTGAAAAAACTGCTGCTAAATTATTAGCCCAATATGAAACGGTAGAAAATGTTTTGGCAGATGCAGAAAATATAAAAGGTTCTTTGGGAGAAAAGATAAGGGCTGGAAAAGAAATGGCAATTTTAAGCAAAAAACTGGCAACAATAATTACGGATGTTCCTTGCAAATTTCACGAAGAAGATTTCCGGATCAAACCGTACAATTTTGAATCGTTAAAGGTCATTTTTGCTGAACTGGAATTCAAATCACTTGG
>JBDTJV010000049.1:0-2619 GCA_039935675.1 Ginsengibacter sp.
AAGGGTATAAGCCCGTTTCCTCCAGCTTTTGCTGAAAAGGTATTAATGAAAAATCAGCTGCATATCCGTGTTCAATAATTTCTATTTGTTCGAAGGCATCTGCAAGGATACTATGCTGTGCTTTTAATGATCTCATTTAAATTCTTGCTCCTTTTTTTGTCATTAATTACGAAATATTCTGATCAATTGTTTCATTCCCTTCAAATCATTAACACGGAATTTTTATTTCCGGTAAACGAAGAAATATCAGTGATTCTTAATTTGTTCTCTAAAAAGTAAGTTTGAGGCACTTCGCTCTTAATCTTTTAAAAATAGCATTTATTCCTGTTAACTAATATCTTTTCGCTCTTATTTACCCTAAAGTTTGTATTTATTTTATTGCACAATCAAAAATATTCTCCTTCAAATTTTTCATATTGTGTGTATCAAAACCGCGACACTAATTGTATCAAAACCGGACAGTTTTAATTTCTTTCACTCTTTAACTCGCTGATTATTAATAAAAAATTAAATGGCATTAAATTTCTTGTATTTAACAGGTTTATTCAAACAAAATTGCCAATTCGTGAATTAAAAGAATAAAAATCTAGGTTATTTGTCGGATTACTGTAAAGATTATGATATAACGGTTAGGTATAAACGAAAAAAGCATGTTTAAAAACTATTTCAAAACCGCATTAAGAATTTTTAGAAAAAATAAAGCCACCACACTTATTAATGTGTTAGGACTTTCTATTGGTATTAGCTCCGCGCTTATTATTTTCATGGTGGTGGAATATGATTCCAGCTTTGATAAATATGAGCCGGGAAAAGAACGCATTTACCGTGTTGTAAGTGAAAGTGATAACTGGAAAAATGCAGGTGTACCCGCCCCAACGCATGAAGCAGTACAGAGTAGTGTTTCAGGAATCGAAGTCTCTGCCCCAATTTTCCAGTATAACGACTGGAATACAAAAGTTGCGATACCCGAAGGCAACAATCAACCGTCAAAAGTTTTTAAAAAGCAGGAGAGCATTGCTTTTGCAGATAGCAATTACTTTAAAATATTTCCGCAGGAATGGCTTGCCGGCAATGCAAATAAATCACTACAAAATCCTTACAGTTTAGTATTGAGCGAAAACCGTGCAAAACTATATTTTCCAAACATTTCAATAAAAGATTTAATTGGTAAAACAGTAGTGTTTAGTGATACACTGCAAACCACTATTACCGGCATTATAAAAGATTTAAAAGCAAACAGCGATTTTAAATACAAAGCTATTATTTCACTATCAACCATTTCATCAGGTAACCTTAAACCACTTTACAACTGGGGTGAATGGAACAGTACGAATTCAATTTCACAATTAATAGTAAAACTATTGCCCGGCGTACAGCCTGCGCAAATCAACAAGCAACTTGCTGATATTTTTAAAGAACACATTCAAGATCCTGACGATGCAAAAAATATTCATCGTCTGCAACCTTTAAGCGACGTGCATACCAACACCGCTTTTGAAGGAAGTGTAAACAAATCAACCGTAAATAATTTGATACTGCTTGCTCTGTTTCTTTTATTGCTTGGTGCTATTAATTTTATCAATCTTTCTACAGCGTCCGCGGCCGAAAGAGCCAAGGAAATTGGCATCCGTAAAACATTGGGCAGTAAAAAAGCCCAGCTTGTCTGGCAGTTTTTATCAGAAACATTTTTGCTTACACTTTTTACTGCTGTTCTTTCTGTTGCTATTACACCTTTATTGATAAAAGCATTTACCGGTTTTATACCGGAAGGGTTACAATTCAATTATTTTCTGGATCAGCCTTCAGTATGGCTTTTCCTACTGCTGTTGGTAATTGTTGTAAGTGTTATCGCAGGACTATATCCCGCTTTTATACTCACCAAATTCAAACCCGTATCGGTTTTAAAAAATAGTGTGATAAATAATTCAGGCGCCACCCGAAGCGCATGGTTGCGCAAAACACTTATCGTATTCCAGTTTGTGATTGCCCAGGTTTTTATTATTGGGATGATGGTTGTTGACCAGCAAATACATTTTGCATTACAAAAAGATATGGGCTTTCGTAAAGATGCTATTATCAATTTTAATGTGCCCTTTGATTTTCAAAATCCCAACAATAAAAAGTTTATTTTAAGGAATGAATTAAGAGAAATCCCCGGAATACAAAATGTAAGCCTGGGCAATCAAGCACCTGCCATGGGAGGATATATGACCACAGGAATTTCTTATAAAGAAAAGGGCAAAGATTTAAAACTAAATGTGGATGAGCGGAGTGGTGACACAGCTTATTTAAGTGTTTACAATATTAAATTAATGGCAGGAAGAAATATAACCGCTTCCGATACAGCCAACGAATTACTAATTAATGAAACCCTGGCAAAGCAACTTGGCTTTGCACATCCCGCAGATGCTATCAATCATTTTGTTGACTTCGGAAATACTCCTATGCCGATAGTTGGTGTGATGAAAGATTTTAACCTGGCATCTGTAAGAAGCGCAATTCATCCATTAATATATTATGCCCAGCCTAAGCGTGGATACATGATGAACGTAGCCTTGCAGAAAGATCCATCCACATGGAAAAATACGATCGCGAAAATTCAAACTGACTGGAAAAGCA
>JBDTJV010000050.1:0-3256 GCA_039935675.1 Ginsengibacter sp.
TACACCTATGCAGATCTTTCAGACCCTGATTCATGGGAAGCTTTAATTCAACCGAACACTAAAATGATCTTTGTGGAAACGCCCACTAATCCTGGTCTCGATATTATTGACCTGGAATGGATAGGCAACCTCGCAAAAAAACACAATGTTATTTTATTGGTAGATAATTGCTTTGCCACACCGGTTTTGCAAAGGCCTGCCGATTATGGAGCAGATTTGGTTTTGCATTCTGCTACTAAATGGATAGACGGGCAAGGACGCGTGCTCGGAGGAATCGTTGTAGGAAAAAAGAATCTTATTGATGAGCTTTATATGTTTTGCAAAAACACGGGACCTTCGATCTCACCGTTTAACGCATGGCTGCTAAGCAAAAGCCTTGAAACTTTGGATGTGCGCATTCAGAGACATTGTGATAATGCGGAGGCACTGGTTAATGCCTTAAGAGGACATCCAAAATTGAACAGCATCAAATATCCTTTCGATCCGTCTCATCCGATGTATGAAGTGGCAAAAAAACAAATGAAACGAGGCGGAGGTCTGATCACTTTTGATTTGAAAGGAGGACTTGAAGGTGGCAAAAAATTCCTGGATACCCTGGAAATGCTGACGCTCACTTCCAATCTTGGCGACACCAGAAGTATTGCTTCTCACCCGGCGACAACAACCCATGCTAAATTAACACCGGCAGAAAGACTGGAAGTTGGGATTACGCCCGGGTTGATACGCATTTCAGTCGGTTTGGAAAATATTGAAGATATAAAAGCAGACATTCTCCAGGCGCTGGAAAAATGCTGATTCAATCACCTCCATGGCTGAAATCCACTTTTCGTTTTGACTTTTTCACAAATACAATTACAAACGGAACACAAATAAGGAACATCACCCCTATCCATAAAAATACATCCATATAGGACAGAACCGTTGCCTGTATATCTACCAGGTGATCTAGTAATTTTTCGGCAGTCCCCTTGGCCGCATCCATTGGAATTCCACGTGCATGAAAGCCGCCGGATAACATTTGCACTCTTTGCTGAACATTTGTGTTAGTGACGGAAAGATGGGTGATCAGATCGCCTCTGTGAACCTGTGTATCAGTCGTAAGATAGGTAGAGATAATTGCTACTCCGAAGGAGCCACCCAATTGCCGGAGCATGCCCGACAATGCCGCGCCCTGGCCTATTTCCTGTCCTTTTAATGTGGAAAGTGCGAGTGTAGTAATTGGAATGGAAAGTAGTCCAAGCCCCACACCGCGAATTACCAGGATCCAAAAGAATGCCTCACTTCCTGTATTGGGAGTAAGTACTTTATAAGCCATCATGCTGTAAATAAAAAAGATAATCATTCCCGAACTTATTAGCAGCCGAAACGGCACACCTTTCTCCATCATTTTGCCAACAAAAGGCATCATAATAGCTGTAAAAACAGTACTCGGAATCATCAGCATGCCTGCCTGGAAAGCCGTCCATCCCATGATCGTTTGGGTATAAAGCGGAATGATAAAAGTAGATCCGAATAAGCCGAAACCTAACACAAAAGAAAGAATGCTACCTAACGAAAGGTTTCGATTTCTGAAAACCCTTAAATCAACAATGGGATGTTTATAAACCAGTTCACGCCAGATAAAAAAATAAAAGCCAAAGAAACAAATGACAGATAATGCAATAATGAGAGAACTGTTAAACCAGTCATCCTCTTGCCCTTTTTCAAGGATAAATTGTAGCGAACCGATCGCTGTGATCAATAACGCAATTCCCAGCCAGTCTACATTTATTGCCTTTACTTTATCGGCAAATTTTGGGCTTTTTACAAATTGAAGGGTTAACAAAGCAGCAATGATTCCTACTGGAATATTAATGTAAAAAATATAGGGCCATGAATAATTATCAACGATATATCCGCCCAGGGGCGGACCAAGAGTTGGACCTACGATTACTCCCAAAACGTAAATGGTTTGTGCCATCGCCCGTTTTTCAATCGGATAACTTTCTGTAATGATTGTTTGGGCAGTAACCAATAAAGCCCCACCTCCTATTCCCTGGATAAAACGGAAAAGGATGAGCTCATTAATGCTCGTCGCATTTCCGCAGGCCCACGAAGTAAAAGTGAAGATGATAATGGAAACTGCAAAATAATTTCGACGGCCAAATTGCTGGCTAAGCCAGCTCGTCATCGGCATTACAATTACGTTGGCAATCGCATAAGCAGTAATTACCCAGGTAATTTCCGTCAGCGAAGCTCCCAAACTTCCCTGCATGGTTGGTAAAGCGATATTTACAATAGTGGTATCAATGATCTGGAGCAGCGCGCATATAACTGCGGTTACGGTTATTATCACTCTTTTTGAACCATATACGACTAATGATTCTTCTTCCATTGGATGTTCTTTAATTCTTTATACTGGATTTATTACAGCCATATCTAAGCAAAAAAGAATCAACCTGTTTTTACATTATCAATCATTTTCTGTACAGTTTTCATGGATTCCTCCATTTCAGTTATAGTCACTTTAATACTGGCCAGCTTGTATAATTCTTCTAACCATGGCTCTGCTATTTTTCCAAGTTCTTTGCCCTTGTTAGTGAGAAAGATGAGCTTACTTCTGCGGTCTTTTTTATCTTCCATACGGGTTACCAGTCCGCGCTTATTGAGATTGTCAATCAAATAAGTAAGGCTTGTTTTATCCTTCAGCGTTTTATCTGCGAGGTCTTGTTGCCTGATCCCGTCTTTCGTCCACAAGCATACCATTACCTGGTGCATCTCATAGGTAAGTGACACAATATTATCACGGAATTTTTGCTGTAAATGACGGCGCAATTCATCTCTCAATTCCAGTAATAAATGTGTAAATTGTCTGGCCATCTGTGCTTTTTGATTTGCCTTTGCCATATTATGAATTGAATGAAGAATGCAAAGTTAAGTCACAGATAGTTAAATAACCAACTAATTTTTTTTTGAATAAATTCATACTTACTTTTGCACTATTAAACATTCAATATGAAGACACTCCTCGTTCCTGTAGATTTCACTGATGCTTCCCAAAACGCGATCAATTTTGCTGCTGAATGGAGTAAAAAATATGAATATGAACGGATCATTTTAATAAAATCCTTTTATACCTCCATGTATGAAAATGTGATCATGGCTGGCGAATTTGCCAACGCAGACCAGCATTATCTCAACGGGGTGAGAGAAAAAGAAAAAGAACAACTTGACAATACGTGCAGGCAACTTTCACAGTTGACAGGTGATAAGATAC
>JBDTJV010000051.1:0-7108 GCA_039935675.1 Ginsengibacter sp.
TATGAATTTCAAAACCAACCATTGCAACTTGCCACCAATTCTTTTTTAACCAGGTCCTATAATATTTTTCGTTTGAAGTGGATGTTGAAAGATGCCGGCGATGCGGCTAACAGTGAAGCAATAAATAAGTTCTTTTCTTCTTTGGCAAATGCTGAGACCGGCAGAGATTCATTAAAGAAATTATTACAAGTTTTGACTTCAGATAAAAGTATGAACGCTGATTCCGCAGGAGTAAACAAACAAATAGCTGAGGATTTTAATCAATTGCCCGCAGCAGTAAGATCTCTTGCAAAGGACGCTGCGCTTGATCTTCAGCAAATGCTGATTGATATTCCCGATAATTCTCTGGCTGCCGACTGGAAAAATTTATGCATTACGATTCAAAAGGATTTGGCCCAATCGCCTGAAAAAACATTAGATGAATTGAACACGCTTCGACAGTCGCTTTTAAAAAATGATAATGTGAGATTTTTTACCGTCGGTTCGGCAAGCACAGAGCAAAAATTAAATAAAAGCATTGAGAATTTGTTGTCCGGTTTTAGCAAAGAGCCTGTTGCTAAACAAGATTATTCCAAACAAAATTTGATAGATGAAAGAGTAGAACAAAGAATGAACTCTGATAAGACGCCGGTCTTTGTTGGATTAATTAACCCTGATTCACCCACCGGTGTATTCATTAATACTGCGCCATTGAGTGGTTATAAAGATTTGTCTGAAAATGAACTTACAAGATTTCTCACCGGGGAATTATATGCGGGAGGAGGCAAGCAAAGTGTTTATACCAAATCTACCGGCGCCGGATTATCTTACAGTACAGGAATAGGCGTGAATCCTGCTTCAGGACGATTTGAATACTATGCGGAAAGGACACCTTTATTACCGCAAACATTACGTTTTGTAATTGATGAAATTAAAAAATCTCCTAAAGACAACTCAATGCTTGATTATGTGGTATCTCTTGCTGTTGGCGGTTTTCGTTCAGCGAACGATTATGAAATTCGTGGAGAAGCGATGGCGAATGATCTGGAGGATGGCGTAACTCCGGATGTCGTAAAGGATTTCAGATTGGCCATTTTGAAGTTAAGAAAAAAGCAAAACTTTATTGATGACATTTATAAATACAAAGATCAGGTGTATCAGAAAATTTTGCCTGGTTATGGCGAGCCATCAAAAGATGTAACAGGAGGCAATTTTTTTGTGATAGGGCCTGAACAACAAATGGCCGCCTATGAAGCCTATTTAAAATCAGTAGATGGAAATGACACCGAACTTTATAGGTTGTATCCGAGAGATTTTTGGATGGTAGTACCGTGAAGAAATCGCCTCATTGTTTTATCGAAAAAGGTTTATTATGGAATGACAAATGTTTGAATAAAATGACAAATTAAGAAAACAGAAATCCGGTAAATTTGTTTGTTTACTGTTTTTGGACTGAGATTTTCGAGCAGGGATTTATAGAAGAATCTGGTAATTATTAACCTTCATCTTTAATCTTTTTTTATGCTGAAAGAAATCTTCTTTTACTTGTTTTTCTCCATTTGCTTTTGGGCAGGAAATCTACAGAAATCCGATAATTTATTTGTTCCCAATCAAACCGATTCTTTAGAAAATAACTTTTTCGAATCGGACCAAGTGCTCAATATTACCCTGGAGGGAAATGTACATCAACTATTGAACGACCGTTCGGGCGCTGCAAAATATTTTCCATTCATTCTTACCTGCAAGGATGAAAAAGAATCGGAGGTTTCCATCCCTATCAATGTGAAAACCAGGGGACATTTCCGCAGGGAAAAAACGAACTGCTTGTACCCGCCTTTGTTACTTTCCATTCCTCCCACGGATTCCTCGTCTGTTTTCCCAACCAATGCAAAACTGAAACTGGGAATGCCATGCAAGGGCGAAGATTTTGTAGTGCATGAATGGTTGGTGTATAAACTGTATAACCTGGTGACTCCTCAAAGTTTCAGAGCGAGATTGGTGAAAGTAAGTTTAAAAGATCCTAAAAATAAGAAAATGATTTCGCCATTTTTTGGGATTGTCCTGGAAGAAGAAAATCAAATGGCCGCACGAAATAATTTAATAGTCATCAAAAAGAAATTAACGCCGCAGGAAATAGACCTTCAATCCTTTTTAAGAATGGCAGTATTTGAATATTTTATTGGAAATACGGATTGGTCAGTCGAATACCTGCAGAATATTAAGTTGCTCGCCCGGGATTCCGGGTCTATTCCTGTTTCGGTTCCTTACGACTTTGATCTTTCTGGCGTCGTAAACGCGCCTTATGCAAAACCGGCGGAGGAATTAGAAATGAGTTCCGTTCGAGAAAGGAGGTATCGTGGTTATTGTATAAAGGATATGAAATTATTCGATAGTACCATCGCATTTTACAATAGTATAAAAAGCGCGTTTTACAAGACGATTACTGATTGCCCTTTTGTAGACAGCAAGTATAAAAGGGAAACTATAAAGTACTTTGATGAATTTTATGCTACCCTGAATGATCCTGCTGCTTTGAAAAAAGAATTTCAATATCCATGTTCAAAATTTGGAACAGGAAATGTGATCATCAAGGGCTTGAAAGAAAATTAAAAGTTAATCTGCTCTTGCATTGTAGATAAATACTTTTTTTACTTCCTGTGGATTTTTGATCGTTTCAAAAAAACCATCCAGGTAATTTTTGAGATCTTTTTTTGATTTTGAATTCAACAAATCAAATTGATCGATCATTTGATAAATTGAATCTTTTTCTTTTTTAAAAATATCCACTACTTCATTTATTTCTGCGAGTGGTTTGGGGAAACCACGATAAAGTCGCTCCCTTACATTGGCAATTTGCAGTTTCTCATCAGGAATGGAATAATCTGTATTTACAAACCCGGAAAAGTCAAAGTCGTAAGGGACCACGAAAGGCGCTTGTAATGTATCCTTTTTTAATCTTATCAGCCTTGTATTATGATTAGAATAAACGGCCCAGTCTGTGTTGCCTATCATGTATTCAAATATGGCTACGGTGGCCATTTGACGTGAGTCAGTCAGTCGTGGATCTTCCTTAGTGTTTTTGTACTCCTTGCATTTATTTCTTTTGGCCAGGTCTTTTATATCCTCCATAAAGTATCCGTATTCATCGATTGGTTTTTTCCTGCCAGTGCTGTCAGTTATAGTCAAATGCAACAAACGGACCCGGAAGCTCATATCGGTGATCAGGTTGTAAATCTTATAGATCAGGTATTCCTTCAATAAATATTGTTGATCGGTCCCTGTTGTTCTACATTGGCTTACTAATTTCAATGTCCCCAAATTTTCGATTCCCGGACCTTTTTTATGGCCGAAAATGACTCTTAAAGGAGGTAAATAACAATAATCCCGTCTAAAATGACCTCTAATCTCAAGGAAGATATTGCCGTTTAAATTGTCTCCTTCCTGGGATGAAGCGGAAAAGCTCGCTGGAAATCTAATGCCAATCCTGGTTTTTTCTTTAAAGATCTTTGCAAGGTCGGTTGCAATGTGAACATTAATGATCGAAGTATCTGCAAAAAATTTACTTCTGTCAACTTTTGTATTTTGACATTTTACTTCCTTACATGGAATAATTATTAAAAGTAAAAGTGAGCATATTATTGATTTCATATCCTGTGAAATTTTTATAAAAAAATAAACAGTCTTTTATTAATCATTCACTAAAAACCCGATCCTTCTTTTCCACGTTTTTCTCGTGAAGAACCCTTACTTCGAAATCTCTCCAATGACATGCCCAACAGATCCGCCCGGCATTTGAATATGAAGTAATGAAGCAATCGTGGGAGCTATATCCGTCATATTAACCTGCCTGGTTGTTTTCCCGGGCTGAATATTCCAGCCATACCAGATCAACGGAATGTGCGAATCATAAGGATTCCACACGCCATGAGTAGTGCCTCCGGGTAAAAAGCCAGCGATCCATTGGGGCTGAAATATAATTTGAATATCGCCACTTCTTGACGGGTAATAACCATTGGTTACCCGCTCTTTGATGGTGCTATTAAGTGTAACTTCATTCAACGCATCCAAAGCGAAAGCCCTGTATATTCCGGGTTGCTTCATTAAAAATTCTATGATTTGATCGTACACTTTTTTCTGATCTGCCTGGTGGGCAGAAGCCAATGCATTATGGTCGAGAAAAACCTGGTCATTAAGGATGCCTATTACCATATTATCAACTCGAAATTTGTCTTTTAAAAGTGAATTGAGTTGATCCGCTATTTTCTGATCGTCCACATTTCCTGCCGGAATATTATGTTGTTTTAAGAAGGCAGGAACGTTGGCCACTCCATGATCGGCGGTAAGGAATAGCAAGTATTTTCCTTTACCAGATTGTTTATCAAGGAAGTTCAAAAAATCACCAATATCCTTGTCCAGCCTCAAAAAATCATCTTCAGCTTCTACAGAATTTGGTCCGAAAGTATGACCGATATAATCCGGTGTTGACAAACTGATAGTGAGCATATCTGTTGAAGAATCCGATCCTAATTTCTCTCCGTTGATTGTCGCTTTTGCCATGTCAAAAGTGAACGTGTTTCCATACGGAACTACATGAATGGCTCCATAATTCTTACCAATAAACTGTGTAAGGTCGTAAGGGAAGCCAGTTACATTTGCACCAAAAGGCCTGTATTCATAAGGTTCTACGTCAGGAGTACTTTGTGTATAAGCGCCCAACGGATATAACGTGTTCCAGTTTTTTTCATAATAACTATTCACCAGTTTTTTTGCATTAAATTCCTTCACCCAACCTGGTAAATCGTTCATATAATAGGAAGAAGTTATCCAGTTTCCTGTACTGTCGTCGTACCAGTAAGCGCCATTTGCACTATGTCCCGCGGGCAATATGGCTGCCCTGTCTTTAAGAGCTATGCCAATTACTTTGCTGTGAAAATTGGTGGCGAGGCGCAGCTCGTCTCCGATGGTAGTAACCAATAAATTGCGTGGACTCATCTTGCCTTCAACCGTATTGCTTCCAACGGTTTTCACGTTATCATCTTGAGTGCAATAAGCATATTTTCCAAGATCATAGTCCCACCAATCATTCCCGGTAATACCATCAATCGCCGGCACTGATCCTGTATAAATGCTGGTGTGCCCACATGCTGTAAAAGTAGGGATATAAGGTATCAGGGTATTTTCGCAGGAAAACCCATCGTTAAGTAATCTTTTAAATCCTCCGTCTGGCTTATATAGATTATAAAAACGATAGAGGTAATCCCATCGCATCTGGTCAATTACAATGCCGACCACCAGTTTAGGCCGTTGAATTTCATTATCGTTTGAGTTGGTATTTGCATTCAAATTTTGTGAATGTGCACAATAGCTACCTAAAAATAAAAGGAGTGTAAAGAGGTAATTACGCATGGTTTATTGTTTTTTATTTAATAAACAATCCGGGAGTCCTGAACAACCATCCATTAATTCAACCCGGCAATAATATTTTCAGTGAGGGTACAGAATCCCATTTATTTATGATGTTTATGATGTTCTTTATTCTTTTCGGAATCTTTTTCATAGAGCACTAGTTTATCGACTCCTGCTTCGGAAGTATTGTGTAGATCATCTAAAATGCCATGATCAGAAAGATCAAGCGGATGCGAATTTTCCCAATCGTAATGCGCTATTTTTTTAAGCCTTTCTATTACAGGTGCATCTTCAACTTCTATGGCCAATTCCCGGCGATGATCAAAGCTTCCTGGAGTGAGATTAATAGAGCCAATGATCGCACGACAGCCATCTGCCAGTAACATTTTTCCATGAAGCCTAAGGAATTTAAGTTTATGTATTTTAATGCCAACGTCTTCCATGATCCTCAATCCTCCAACACCTTCCACCAGTTTTTCCATTTTCAAAATATGGGGCGGGCGAGCCATTACGTGTACTTTGACTCCCCTTGTTGCTGCATGTACCAGCCTTTCAATAATCACGAGGTCCTGGTAACGTTCATTCTGTATAAATAAGGAATGTTTTGTTTCATCTATAAACCTGGCTATTCTTGACCGGCCGTTGTTGCTGCACCAGATGAGATTAAGGTCTGAAACCGGATTGAAATTTTTTCTTTCCCAGTCAGCTTCAAAACATAGTACTATTTCTCTGACCTCATGCGGGTGATCAGTTATAATGGCATAATCCCGGGTTTCAATAAAGTTTTGTGCTTCCCAATTCAATGATTTTATAAAAGCGATCTTTTCATCGATCACCATTGATTTTTCGTGGGTTATTGTGAACTCCGGGTTGCTGTCACGTACTTCGATTCCTGCTTCTTCCAGCGTTTTCCGGGTTTGTACATTTTCAATTTCACCATTGTTGCGCATAGGATTAAGCATTACCCTGATTTGTAAACCTCTGTTTTTTGCAGCAATGACCGCCTCAAGTAGCGCTGCATCGGAAAAGAGAAACATTTTTATAAATATGCTTTTGCGGGCGTTGTGAATGGAATCGATAATTTCCTGGGCTGTATCATCCGGCAAAACGATTAGAGATCTATGAGACATTTTTTATTTTTTTCATTTTTGATTTAATTAATTGTTTACATGGTTGGTTTAGCTGTTGAATGTTCTGACCATAATTGATCATTACACATTTCCCTGTAAACTCCTTTTTTCTCTATCAATTCATTATGGTTACCTTCTTCTTCAATTTCACCTTTACAAAGTACAATGATCTTATCCACATTACGAATGGTATTCAGCCGGTGAGCAATTATAATTACTGTACGTCCGGCCATCAGGTTTTCCAAAGCTTCCATCACCAATTTTTCAGATTCTGAATCGAGCGAAGAGGTTGGTTCATCCAGGATCAGGATGGGTGAATTTCTGACGATCGCCCGCGCAATACCTATCCTTTGTCGTTGTCCTCCTGAAAGTGTAAATCCTCTTTCTCCCACAATGGTTTCTATTTCATTGGGCATTTTTTCTATAAATTCCAGGGCATTAGCCAGCCTTGCCGCTTCCATGATTTCTTCTTCGGTTGCCTCAGGTCTTCCATACGCTATATTTTCACGGATAGAGCCAAAAAATAAAATAGTATCCTGCAAAACGAATCCAATTTGTTCGCGCAATCCATCAAGAGTAAACAGAGAAATATC
>JBDTJV010000052.1:0-4708 GCA_039935675.1 Ginsengibacter sp.
GTATTTCCATCCGCAATAAAATCTTTCACCCATGGTGCTACTTCATACCCGGCTTTGTACATTGCTTCCACTGTTTCTTTCACGCCAAAAACATCCCACGTTTCAAACGCACCAATTTCCCAGCCGAATCCGGCTTTCATAGCATCATCAATGCGATACAGTTCATCACTTATTTCAGGAATGCGCTGTGAGATATAAGAAAAAAGACTGTAATGAAATTGACGATAAAATTCACCTGCTTTGTCTTTCCCTGAAAATAAAATTTTAATTCTTTGTTTAAGATCATCAATTGGTTTTGCAGTGGTAATCGTCGCAAATTTTGGCTTCTGCCTTGGAGCGTATTCGAAAGTTTTTAAATTAAGCGAAAGAATCTCTTTTTGTCCGTCTGCACCTTTGGTCTTTTTAAAAAAACCCTGTCCTGTTTTATCTCCCAACCATTTATTATCTACCATTTTTTGCAGCCATGCAGGAATGGTAAAAATTTCTTTGGATTCATCATCGGGACAATTTTCTTTAACACCGATAGCTACTTTTACCAACGTATCAATTCCCACTACATCTGCAGTGCGAAAAGTAGCTGATTTTGGCCGGCCAAAAATAGTTCCTGTCAGCGCTTCAATTTCATCAATATTCAGATCCAGCTTTTCCATGATATGGAAAATGGACATGATGCTGAAAACGCCAATTCTGTTGGCAATAAATGCAGGTGTGTCTTTGCACAATACGGTTGTTTTTCCCAAAAACAAATCGCCGTAATGCATTAAAAAATCGACTACATCTTTATCAGTAAATTCAGTGGGAATAATTTCTAATAGCCTTAAATATCTTGGTGGATTAAAAAAATGCGTCCCGCAAAAATGCTTTTTAAAATCATCGCTTCGCCCTTCGGCCATCAGGTGAATCGGAATACCCGAAGTATTGGAAGAAATCAGGGTTCCGGGTTTGCGAAATTTTTCTACTTGTTCAAAAACTTGCTTCTTAATGTCTAATCTTTCAATCACCACCTCGATAATCCAATCACTTACCGCGATATCTTTCATATTATCCTCAAAGTTTCCGGTATTAATATTATTTAAAACATCTTTTGTATAAAGCGGTGAGGGTGAGGATTTAACTGCCGCTGCCAAAGCATCATTTACGATTTTGTTTTTGCTTTTTGAATCCTTGCTGTCAGGTGTAGGAATATCAAGCAATAAAACCTGGACTCCAACTCCTGCAAAGAGGCAGGCAATCCGGCTTCCCATTACGCCGCTTCCCAAAATTGTGACTTTCTGAATGTTTCTTTTATGTAGCATAATTTTTTAGTTAGTTAAACAACTATTTTAAGTCTAAATTAAACTATTTTTCTTAGCTGAAATATTTTGATAGATACAAAGCACGGAGGTAGGAAATAATTCGCAGCAAACGAACCAGCCCATCGGCAAAGGCAGGAAAGCAAGCTTAATTTCTATCTTACATTTTTATATTTAGGAGACAACATAAAACTGAATTTAACCAGGAAACAGCAATCAACTGGACATTGTATTATGATTTCCTGTTCTTTTTCCTGAGAAGTTCTTCTGCTTTCATGATTCGATCTTCCTGTTGCTTAATAACACCTTCTTTAAGACCACTGAGATAATTATTTACTGTTTTTATGATAAAAGATTTTTCATTTTGCCAATCATAAGGGATTATCATTTTGGGTGGTTCGGTATTGTCTGCAAAATCAACAGCCAGTAAAGATTCAATAACAAATTTTGTGCTCATGTAAGGATATTTGACTTTATGGGCAGATAACAAATCAGTAAGGCTATATTTTCTTAGTAAAAACATAATATCTATAAAATCTTTTTTTTCTTTTCTGCTCGTTATGGCTTCCAATTTCATTGCACCTATATCTTCCATGTGTGCAAGACAAATTCCGTCTTCATTAATTAAGTCTTTTATAAAAGGAATATGCCAATCGAAAAAATCAACTTTAATATTATCAATGGTTGAAACAAAGCCATTTTTGTTAGCCCATACCACTTCAAACGAATCAAATGTTTTATCCAAAGTTTTTTGAAGTTCAGTAATATCAAACGATTTATCTGTGAACAAATCAATATCAACAGATATTCTATGTCCAATCTGTAAGGAAAGAGATGTTCCACCAACCAATCGAAATCTGGATACATCCGGCAATGATTGTATTCTTTTTAATACGCTCAGGAGATGGGGTGATATTGTTTCGTAGTGGAGCATTTAAAAGATGATATGGGAATATTAAAAAGTTTAGATGCAAGAACCATCGTTATTTCTTTCAGATAGGGCGCATCCATTAGCGCTTTTGCCACTTTATCATCACCATACCAGGCAGTTATTTCCATGATATCTTCCATGCTGCCATTATCAAATACTTTTGCAATAATGTAATCTGCATTTTTTTCATAATCCAACTTATCCATATCTACATCCCAGAATGCTTGTTTGGAAAGATGTATTATTTCTGCCGGATTTATCATAAAGCAAATTTACAATTTATCAAAATGCATTAATAATTGGATTGATAGAAGTTTTAATGAATAGTAAAGAAACAAATATTGCTGTTTTACATTTTCTATAATCATTGTTTTGGTGATCTTAAATTGGTATAAAATCAACTCACTCCACTTCCATTTTCAATCACATTCCCTGGATTCACAAAATGTAATTTTCCTTCTTTATCCTCGGCCATTAAGATCATTCCATTACTTTCTATGCCGCGCATTTTTCTGGGAGCAAGGTTGGCGACAACAACCACTTGTTTCCCAACTATTTCTTCGGGAGAAAAATGCTGAGCAATTCCAGAAAGAATGGTTCTTTTTTCAAATCCAAGATCAATTTGCAAATTCAATAACTTATCTGCTTTTTCTACTTTTTCGGCTGAAAGGATAGTTCCAACTTTAAGATCGATTTTTGAAAAATCGTCAATAGAGATCACAGGTTTAAGTGGAGATATTTCTTTTGTTTCTTCCATTTTATTTTCTGATTTGCCGATGGATTTTTCTGTAGCTTTTTCAGTACTTAAGGCCAATCCATTGTTGAGTTTTTGTACTTGCGCCGCTACTTCTGCATCTTCAATTTTTCGGAATAATAATTCCGGCGCTCTTAAAGAGTAACCTGTGCTTAATAGTTTTAATTTTCCTGCGTTTTCCCAATCCAGCATTTTCTCAACCACCTTCATCATGTGGATCATTTTCTGAGCAGTGAACGGTAAAAATGGATTGATAAAAACGGCAAGATTCGCACATAACTGTAAGCAGATATGAAGGCAGTTATCAATTTGGCTTTGGGCTTCAATTGTAAGTTTTCCATCTTCTGTTGTCTGTTTTGCTACGATCCATGGTTGTTTATCCTGCATGTATTTATTACCCTTTCGCGACAGGTCAATCACTTCAAATAATGCATCGCGGAATTTATATTGTTCGAGTAAATTTTCCACTTTCGTTTTCGTGTTGGCAAATTCAGCGATCATTTTATTATCCGCATCATCCATAATATCCTGGTGCAAAGTCGGCACCTTTCCATTGCATAATTTGTGCATCAAGACAAAAGTGCGGTTCACAAAATTTCCAAAAATGGATACCAGTTCACTGTTATTTCTTTCCTGGAAATCTTTCCAGGTAAAGTCATTGTCTTTTGTCTCAGGCGCATTGGCACACAGAACATATCGAAGCACATCCTGTTGCCCCGGGAAATCAATTAAATATTCATTGATCCAAACGGCCCAGTTACGGCTTGTAGAAACTTTCTGCCCTTCAATATTTAGAAATTCGTTGGCAGGCACATTTTCGGGCAATACAAAATCACCATGCGCCTCAAGCATTGAAGGGAAAATAATACAATGGAAAACGATGTTATCTTTTCCAATAAAATGAACCAGTTTAGTATCGTCCTGGCACCAATAATCCTTCCAGTTATTTATTAATTCTTTTGTGGCAGAAATATAGCCGATAGGCGCATCAAACCAGACATACAAAACTTTTCCATCGGCATCTGGCAACGGAACCTTTACGCCCCAATTACTATCACGAGTCATCGCTCTTGGCTGCAAACCTTTGTCCAGCCAGCTTTTACATTGACCGTACACATTATTTTTCCATTCTTTATGATCTTCTAGTATCCATTGACGTAAAAAGTTTTCATAATCCTGTAAAGGAAAATACCAATGCTTTGTTTTCTTTTTTACAGGAACGGCATCGCTCAAAACGCTGCGTGGATTGATCAATTGTTCAGGGCTTAAAGATGAGCCGCATTTTTCGCATTGATCGCCATATGCATTTGAATGACCGCAAATCGGACAAGTTCCGACAATATACCTGTCGGCAAGAAACATCTGTTTTTCTTCATCAAAAAATTGCTCTGTTTCTCTTTCTTCGAACAATCCTTTATTATATAAATTCAGGAAAAAATCCTGTGCAGTTTGGTGATGTATTTCCTTGGAAGTTCTTGAAAAAATATCAAACGAAATCCCCATTTCTTCAAAACTATCTTTGATAATTGCGTGGTATTTATCTACAATTTGCTGAGGGGTGACATTTTCTTTCATCGCCCGAATCGTAATAGGAACGCCATGTTCGTCGGTGCCGCAAACAAATTTTACATCCAGTTTTTTGGCCCTTAAATAGCGCGCATAAATATCTCCTGGCAAATACACTCCCGCCATATGTCCAATATGTACCGGCCCATTAGCATAGGGAAGAGC
>JBDTJV010000053.1:0-2505 GCA_039935675.1 Ginsengibacter sp.
CATTCCGGTTGCTTTGATTTTTACTTTCATGATATCTTCTAATTGCCATCAAACCGGCAAATTCTCCCTGCGCGCCACTATTTGGCTGAAGACTGCATGCGGCAAAACCGGTAATGGTACAAAGCAATTTCTCCAGATCCTTTACTATAAAATTATATCCTTCTGTTTGTGAAGAAGGCGCAAAAGGATGAATGCGGCTAAAATGTGCCCAGCTAACAGGAATTAATTCCGTAGCAGCATTTAACTTCATCGTACACGATCCCAAAGCGATCATTGATTGCGTAAGCGAAAGGTCTTTATTTTCCAATTTCTTTAAATACCGCATCATTTCTGTCTCGCTACGATACCTACTAAAAACAGGATGCAATAAAAAACCGGAATTTCGCTGAAGAGATTGCTGGATATTGTTTAACTCACTTTCGTTATTGAAAGTAATAGCTGAAGTATCTACATTTTTTATCGAATTGAAAACATGTAAAATATCCAAAACGTCCTTTTTACTTGTAGTTTCATCGAGCGAAATGGTAACAAGATCTTCAGCTGGAAAATGAAAATTCATTTCATGTGCCTGTGAAGTTTCGTTCAGTTCTTTACTGTTGTTAATTCGAAAAGTGATGGTGTCAAAATAATTTTTGTTCACGAGTTCATAACCACTTTCTTCCAAATGTTCGGCGAGAGCCTGTGTTAAGAAAGAAATTCTTTGAGCGATTTCTTTTAATCCTTCTGCACCATGATAAACAGCATACATTGCTGCCATATTTGCCAGCAAAGCCTGTGCTGTACAGATGTTGGAAGTTGCTTTTTCGCGACGAATATGTTGTTCTCTTGTTTGCAAAGCCATACGAAGCGCCCTGTTATTTTGTGCATCCACACTCACACCGATGATACGGCCGGGAATGTTTCTTTTGAATTCATCCCTGGTAGCAAAAAAAGCCGCGTGCGGTCCGCCAAATCCCATGGGAACACCAAATCTTTGTGAAGAACCAATAGCGACATCTGCGCCTAATTCTCCGGGAGGCGTTATTAAAGTCAAGGCCAGCAAATCCGCAGCCGTTACAACCAACGCATTCACCCCGTGCGCTTTTTCAATAAATGTTCTGTAATCCTCAATGCTTCCTTCACTATTTGGATATTGTACAATCACTCCAAAATATTTTTCATCTAATTCCACCGTTTTATAATTCCCAAAAACCAATTCAATGCCCACTGGTTTTGCCCTCGTGATTAATATTTCTTTGGTCTGTTGAAATATTTTGTCATCCACAAAAAATTTACCAGCAGTAATATGATCGTGGTCCTTATTTTTATGATTGAAAAGCATAGCCATTGCTTCTGCAGCGGCAGTTCCTTCATCCAGTAAACTTGCATTGGCTATCGGCAACGCTGTCAGATCACTCACCATCGTTTGAAAATTCAACAAACTTTCCAGGCGACCTTGCGCTATTTCTGCCTGGTAAGGTGTGTATTGGGTATACCATCCCGGATTTTCAAAAAGATTTCTTAAAATAACGGATGGAGTGATGGTATCATAATATCCCTGCCCGATGTATGATTTAAAAAGCTTGTTTTTATTAGCGATTTTTTTCAATTCCGCCAGGTATTCGAACTCACTGACTGGTTGAGGAATATCTAAGTCTTTTTTCAAACGAATTCCGGATGGAATGGTTTTATCTATTAATTCGTCGAGCGTCGTAACGCCAATGGTGGCAAGCATTTCAGCGGTTTCTGCTTCATCAGGGCCGATATGCCTTGAGGCAAATTCTGAAGACTGTTTTTCAAAAAAATTCATAAAAAAGTAGTGGTTTTTAATTTCACAGTAAACGAAGAAATAATAGGAATTTTTAATTCATTGTGAAAATTACGGCGCAAAGTTACGAAGCAAAATGCTAGGAAAAAATGACAAGAATTAGCAGCTTTCATTAAAAATGTATTATTAACATTCTTAATTAAAATTCTCAGAAATATTTACTTCATTATTATCAAAAAATGCGGCTTGTCATTAGAAAAAAGAAAAAAATTTCACTTATGACGATCCTATTTTAAGAAAATATTTCTTAAAATAGGAGGGTAATTGTTTGGTAATAAGACAATAAGAAAAACTACCTTTTAATAGCCGATTGCGTGGTTTAAATCTGCAATTAAATCATCTCCATCTTCAATTCCCACACTTAGTCTCATGAGTGAATCAACCAAACCATTTTTTAATCTTTCTTCTCTTGGGATACTTGCATGGGTCATGGTTGCGGGGTGTCCGATAAGGCTTTCAACGCCACCAAGACTTTCTGCCAGGGAAAATAATTTGGTGGATGAAAGCACTTTCTTAGCTGCCTCAACGCTGTCATCTTTAAGCGTAAAGCTCATCATTCCACCAAAACCACGCATCTGCTTTTTGGCTATTTGATGATTAGGATGATCTTCAAAACCTGCCCAAAAAACTTTATCTACTTTCGGATTATTCCTTAACCAATTCGCGATTTTTTCGCCATTTTCACAATGTCGTTGCAT
>JBDTJV010000054.1:0-3609 GCA_039935675.1 Ginsengibacter sp.
CCATTTTTAGTTCCTTCGATAGCCTCTAAATAAGCACCCGCTGTTTTTACTGCATCAGGAAATGGAGTAGCATCCATCCCAAATTTGGCAGCTGTTTCAGCAACCCAATCCGGATGTACCACAACAATCCGTCTTCCTTCTGTAAGTTCCAGTGCCAACGCTCTCGCAAAACCTTCCAAACCTGCATTCACCATTGCAATCAAAGAAGTTTGAGGCATTGGCGAATAGGCAAGTATGCCTCCGGTAAGAATGAAAACACCACCGGGACGTAAGTTCTTTAATCCTTTGCGAACCAAATTTACCTGGCCCAATAATTTGCTGTTAACCGACAATTGTATCTCTTCATCTGTAATTTTATCAAGGGAAGAAAACGCTGCATCGCCTGCTGCACAAATAATGGCATCCACTTCACCAAGATCAGCATAAAAAGATTCAATATTTGAAGGATCCGTGATGTCTATTGCTGGGTTGGTAGAGCGTGAAGCTCCGATTACCTCATAACCCTTACCTTGTAAAAGAGTGACTATTTCTTTTCCAATTGTTCCATTGGGACCTACTACTAAAGTTTTCATATCTATTATTTTTTTTTGTTTAAATCTAAAACCCGCATTTTACGTGTTTAATTTTTTTGTATTTCCTTCTCTCCTGTTTTCAAAATAATTAATACGCGACAGTGAAGCGTTCATTAATATGCTTTGGATTTTCAACTTCGTCTACAATAGCTACTGCAAGGTCTTCTACAGAAATTCTGCTTCTGTGATCTGCATCAAAAACCGGATTATCTAAACCAGTGCGATAAGACCCTTTTCTTTCATGCGCTGAACCTGGATTCATTTCAATTGCCGGGCTCACAAACGTCCAATCTAATTGATCTTCTTTTTTAAGAATATTAAGATAATCACGCGCTGCTCCTGCGCCTGCCTTGAATGCTTCAGGAAATTCAGGAGTATCCATCAATTGCACATTTGGCGCTACATACAAGCTTCCTGCGCCACCATTTATTATCAATCTTTGTACACCAGATTTCTTTACCGCTTCCTGGATAGACTCGGAGCCTTTTATAAACTCATTGTAAAGGTCAGGGTTTGTCCAACCTGCATTATATGCGCTCACTACCACATCATTTCCCTTCAATATTTTGGCCAAAGAATCCGTATCCTTTACATCACCTTCTACAATCTTTAAATTGTTTTGCGCTTTTATTTTCCGGATATCACGTGCTATTGCTGTTAATGAATGACCTCTGTCTAACGCTTCTTTTAAAATTGCAGAACCTACAAATCCGGATGCGCCTATTAATGCTATTTTCATGATGCTATTTATAATTTTTATTAATTAAGATGAGGACATCAACCTAAGAATTTCAGGATGATGAATTTATTAATTTCTTTTAAGCTACTAACTGATCTTCTTTTACTTCCTGGTTTACTTGTTTTATCAACTGAATTTCAGCATTTATTTTTATTTCATCGCCAAGTAATACACCTCCCGTTTCTAATGTTGAACCATAAGTGATCCCAAAATCTTTACGGCTTATTTTTCCGGTGATAGTGAATCCTGCTTTGGTCTGCCCGTAGGGATCTACAATTACTCCGCCAAATTCTACATTCAGGTTTATAGTTTTGGTAATTCCTGCAATAGTTAAATCACCTTTAAGTGTTCCTTCTCCGCCACTTACTTCATAATGATTCCCCTTAAAATGTATTTGAGGGTTTTTCTCAATATTGAAAAAATCTGCACCTTTCAAATGCGCATCGCGTTGTTCATTATTAGTATCTATTGAATCAATATCAGCAGTAAATTCAATTTTCTTTGCGGAATTAAAATCATCATTTTCTGTTTCGCCAACCAGGGAAATTTTATTAAAATGCCCTGTTACGGTTGAGATCATCAAATGTTTTACTTTAAAAGTTACTTCGCTGTGTGCAGGGTCTAATGACCATTTTTTTAATGACATTGTAGTTTAATTTTAATTATTAATATTTATTTTTTTATTGTTCTTTATTTTTTGAAATTGCTGCGTCCACACTTGCTTTTCCGCCGCCTGAAATCAAAACGATAATTGCCAATCCGAAAAGCATGATAAAATATTCCCAACCTTCGCCTTTATTAGGCGCCATATTCCAGTTCATAAAAAAGCCATTGGACGCATTATCTGTTATAACAACTCCCATAAAAACTCCTATAAAACCAAGAGCGGCAAACCTTGTAACAAATCCAAAAATCAAAAATAGTGATCCGAAAAATTCGATAAGTATTACTAATAATCCAACCAGATAAGGCAAATGCATCTGCATGGTAAAAAATCCCATCGTACCTTTAAACCCGTAACCGCCAAACCAGCCTAAAAGCTTTTGTGCGCCATGCGGAAAAATAGTAAGTCCCAATGCAAGACGCGCAATTAAAGCAACATTGTTATTTGGATTAGTTCCAATGATCTTATTCATAATTGTCCGATTTTTTTTTGATTGAATAGATAAATTATTTATTAGCAGGAAAATATTTAGAAACACGATATCCAGCCTCATTAAAAATCCCGGATATTTCTTCGTTTACTGCTTCATCGTTTCCGTTGATGACAATACTTTTTGAAGTAACATCCCCTGAAACTCTTACCACTTTTGAATAAGGCAAAAATTTGGTTAATTCTTGTGCATCAGTTTCTTCATTTGAAAATAGTACGATAATTTTTTGAGTCGCCACTTCATGCATCAGTTCTGCTACGCTTCTTTTTTCATCACAAGGAACCGTAAGAATGATAATATCTGCTTCCCAGCAACCGTCTTTTACACATTGAACAAAGTTGATTTCTGCTTTTGGGTTTTTAGCATTTACTTTTTTTTCTAAATAATCCAACTTCTCTTTATTATTAGAAATCAAAAGCAAGGAATAATTATTATCCATAAATTGGAAAGCTATCTCCTCCCCCAATTTTTCTGTAGCTCCAACAATTGCTATTGATTTTCTGACTCCCATCATTTTCTTTTTTGATAGTGCAAAGTTACTCCGATGAGCATGCCGCCACCAATGACGTATGATAATAAATTCCATTGATCTATATCAATGGAATTAGGCTATGTCGTTCAGATAGTTTGAACATAAGCCATGCAAAAAAGAAAGTAAACAGCCTGAAAAAAAAGTTGATAAATAAAAAATGGAGGATGTAACTATTATGAATATACGTAAATAAAAAGTACTTTTTAAATCATGAAAAATCATTTTTAACAAAATAAATTTGAATGCTAAAAAACGTGTCCGTCATTTACGAGATGCCATCTGGCTGCGGATACGGCTGAGCGTTTCGCGTGTAATTCCCAAATAAGAGGCAATCATGTGCTGAGGAATTCTTTGAATACATCCGGGAAAATTAGTAATAAGATTAGTATATTTTTCTTCGGCAGTTTCGCTCATAGAACCCATCAATCTTCTCTGGGTAGCGATAAGACTATTTTGAATTAATATCCTGAAGTACCGTTCGAATGCAGGAATTTTTTCCAGCAATATATCCCACGAAGGTTTTGTGATCAAAAGCAATTCGCATTCTTCCATGGCTTCAATATGATAACGGGAAGGTTCCTCTGTAAGAAAACTATAAAGATCACCAGCCCA
>JBDTJV010000055.1:0-2937 GCA_039935675.1 Ginsengibacter sp.
TACCATTTCTAACTTAGGAATGATGGGTATTGACGAATTTACTGCGATTATCAATCCACCTGATAGCGCCATCCTTGCGGTTGGAGCTATTTCAGAAAAAGTGGTAAAAAAAGGAGATGGTTTTGCTTTAATGAATGTGATGAAAGTAACCATGAGCTGTGATCACAGAAGTATAGATGGCGCTGTAGGTGCGGCTTTCCTTCAAACAGTAAAAAAATTCCTGGAGAATCCTGTAACTATGTTGGTTTAAGAAGAAATAATTGTATTTGATAATTTTCCGATTCTGCTTCTGAATTTATGAGAGTACTATTTTTATTGCTATCCCTATTAATGGGATCTTCTACCTTTTCTCAAAAGATAATAGGTTCAGCCATGGCTGATGATAAAGGTATAACTGACAAAGAAAAAAATGCCAAATTCCTTATTGTTGAAAAGCAAATGAATGATACAGCTTTTGAAAGGCTCGATTATTTCTTTGCAGGGCCTATGATTAGCCGGGGAACTTTTAAGGACAAAGGATTGAGTATTTTAAATGGTCCATATGCCGATTATCACACCAATGGAAGCATGGCTACTTCCGGCCAATATGTAAATAATAAAAAGGACGGAACGTGGTACGTTTACGATGACACTTTAAAGGCAATTACCGAATATAAATTCCGTATGGACAGCCTGGTTGCTACTCTTGATATGGATTCCCTGGATAAAGTAAATAAAGAAATAAAACGAGACACAACCGGGGAAGTTGAAGCAGAATTCAAAGGAGGTACCGGTAGAATTAGATCTATTATTACCAGCAATTTTAAAGTTCCTGAAAGAACACAGTCCCTTATCAAAAATGGTACGGTAAAGGTTAGATTTATAGTCGATACTTCCGGAAAGCAAGCTGACAGATATCTTGCTAAATCTGTAGAATTTGCTTTTGATGAAGAAGCATTACGCGTAGTCGCCCTAATCAATAATTGGATTCCCGCTTCTCAAAAGGGTAGAAAAGTAAATGCTTATCGGATTCAGCCAATATCTATCAATCTCCAATAATATTTTTTTTGAGCTTTGAAGCTTAAGAACCGCTTCTGGCAGTATTTTCACGCAATCGTTTGTTTTTCATTATTTATACTTAATAAATTTTCTCATACGAAATTGTTACTTCTTTGGTAGTGGATTATAACACTTATTTGTATATTTTCACAGGAGCAAAATTTATAAATTAAAATTTTATTCATGAACAAGATTCCGGGAAGTAAACCAAACTACACTTCGCAAATCGTGATAATTGGAATTCTTTTTTTCATTTTCGGATTTGTAACATGGCTTAACAGTACCTTGATTCCTTATTTGCAGATTGCCTGCCAGTTAGAAACTTCACAGGCAGTTTTGGTAACATTTGCTTTTTATATTTCTTACGCGGTAATGGCTTTTCCTTCTTCCTACGTTTTGAACAAAACGGGATTTAAAAAAGGTATGATGTGGGGGTTGATCTGTATGGCTCTCGGTGCCTTAATCTTTATTCCTGCTGCGCAAACAAGAACTTATGGACTATTTCTTACAGGTTTGTTTGTGATTGGTACTGGTTTGGCATTGTTGCAAACTGCTTCTAATCCATATATTACCATTCTCGGACCAATAGAAAGCGCTGCGAAAAGGATCAGTGTAATGGGAATTTGTAATAAAGGGGCAGGTGCGCTTGCTCCCTTGATCATGGGCGCTTTTTTGTTAAAAGATTCCAATGCTTTGGTAGAAAAATTAAAAACACTCGATGCGGCACAAAAAGCAACAGAACTGGATGCTTTGGCCTCCCGTGTTATTGTTCCTTATATCATTATTGCTGCCGTTCTGCTAGCACTTGCGGTTTTCATATATTTTTCCAATCTGCCGGAGGTAAAAGCAGCTGGAGAAAGTGAAGAGCACCAAACATCCCACCATGATGGACTCACTATTTTTAGTTTTCCTTATTTGTGGATTGGTTTTGTCACTTTATTTCTTTATACCGGGGTAGAGGTAATGGCCGGTGATATTATACAGGTATACGGAAAAGCTATCGGTATCAGCCTGGATATTGCCAAACATTTTACATCTTATACGATGATTGGAATGTTGATCGGTTATCTTGTTGGTATCATCTGTATTCCAAAATATTTTTCCCAAACCACTGCTTTGAAAGGATCCGCAATTCTTGGGGTCATTTTCACTTTACTGGCCTTATTTACCTCTGGCTATACTTCCGTATTATTTATCGCTTTACTGGGATTAGCAAACGCATTGGTTTGGCCCGCGATCTGGCCATTGGCAATTCACGGATTGGGTAGATTTACCAAAGTGGGTTCCGCTTTATTGGTCATAGGAATCGCGGGTGGCGCCGTCTTGCCAAAAATCTGGGCAACTCTGGGTGCAAGTGTTGGTTATCAGCAAGCATTTTGGATAATGTTGCCTTGCTACCTGTTTATCTTTTATTTCGCTGCTCACGGGCATAAAGTTGGCGTGAAAAAGACCGATACGGCTGCTCTTTAAAATTTACATTGAGACTTTTATCAATTAAATAATCCTGGCTTCCAAGAGCCAGGAACATCAAAACTTATAATTCCGAAGATGAAATACACTCCCATGCTATTTCTATAAATTCTTCACCTGATTGAGATCATTCTGTATGGTTAGAAAACACCTTACAAAAGTGGTAATTTTGTACGCAAGAAAAATTAATTATAATGGATACGGATGGTGCAAAAGAAAACCCAAGTATATTAAATCTATTCCAATGCAAGTGCCCGCGCTGCAGGCTGGGGGATATGTTCGTCAACAAAAGATCCTATTCTAAAGGATTCATGAAGATGTACGAAAAGTGTGAAGTTTGCGGACAATATTTTGATATTGAAGTTGGGTTTTATTACGGTTCCAGTTATGTTAGTTATGGTATAGCAGTGGCTATTAGTGTAGCAACAT
>JBDTJV010000056.1:0-5824 GCA_039935675.1 Ginsengibacter sp.
GCAGTAAGGTCCTTAACTCTCAATACTTTGTTTAATCCCGATGCGGAATGCGTTGCATCAGAAAGCCCGGATTGCGCGTCCGCTAAAATAGCTGTAATGCTTTTTTTACGAAAAAGAGGATGAGGCATTTGGTAAACTTTTACAGTATTAAAAATAGATAAATCATTTAAAAGGTTTTTTCACCGGCGGTAAGATAATCAGACTAAAGGAAAAAATGGAATCAGAATCAAAAATAATTTGGGAAAAATTAAAATGAAAATAATAAGACGCCCATTTGTTTCACAAAATCCTTTTTACATTCGTTGCATGAATACCGATCTCATTTTAAAAACCATATCGAAATATATAACTTTCACAGAAGAGGAGACCCAATTTTATTTATCCTTTTTACGTCACAAAAAAATCAGGAGAAAACAATTTCTTTACCAGGAAGGAGATGTGTGTAAATACACCACTTTTGTAAATAAAGGTTGCCTTCGTACTTATGCGATCGACAATAATGGCACTGAACATGTTTTCCAGTTCGCCATAGAGGGCTGGTGGATGGGTGATATTGAAAGTCTTAAAAACGGGACACCAACCTTGATGAATACAGATGCTTTGGAAGATTCTGACATTATAATGATCTCTAAAGTGGATATGGATGTTATCTATGAAAAGATTCCCAAGTATGAGCATTTTTCAAGGATGATCCTGGAAAATGCCTACATAGCTCATCAGCAAAGGATACTTCAAAATATTTGTTTTACTGCCGCCGAACGATACCAGTATTTTTTAGAAAAATATCCGCAGCTTTCAATACGTATTCCTCAAAATCAAATTGCTTCTTACCTGGGTATCACGCCGGAATTTTTCAGTAAGATGAAAGGCCAGGTTTTAAGAGAAAAATAAAATCTACCTGGTAAATAAGAATCATGATTATTTATTTCTTTACTGTAAAAAAACGTTTGTGCCTCACTGTTATTGTTCCAGAAATACCAAAGAGTCTATCAAGAGTATAAAAAAATAAAGATTCTCCTTAACATTTGTTTACTGTAATTATTTAATTTCAGCCAATGGCCTCGCCAGAAAATTCTTAACCTGCATTAAGTCTTTTTCTTAATTTAAGTTATTGGCAAGGGGATTGTACTCTTCTAATTTTGTATTTTATAAAAAACAAGGCATGAAAAAATACAGAGAAATAGAGGAAGTGTTATCCCCAACCAGTTCACACATGGTAGGCGACGGATTTAAAGTGGTGAATTATTTACCAAATGGAGAAAATTTTGGTGACAGAATGAATCCTTTCATATTAATGGATTTCAATCCTGAATTTAATTTTTCACCTACCGATGAACCACGCGGAGTTGGAATCCATCCTCACCGTGGCTTTGAAACAGTAACAGTGGCTTATAAAGGTAGCGTGGCCCACAACGACAGTACCGGCAACAGTGGTGTGATCAATCCCGGAGATGTTCAATGGATGACAGCTGCTTCGGGAATATTGCATAAAGAATACCACGAAAAAGAATTTGCCAAAAAGGGAGGATCTTTTGAAATGGCCCAGATCTGGGTCAATTTACCTAAAAAGTACAAAATGACTGCGCCGAAATACCAGGCGGTATTGCATAATCAAAAAGGCAAAGTGAAAATAGAAAGTGGCCTGGGAAATGTATTGGTGATAGCCGGCGAATATAAAGGAGTAAAAGGAGCAGCGAAAACATTTTCACCCATAGAAATGTACGATATTCGTCTGGATGAAAATGGCGAAACTGATTTGAATTTGCCGGCTTCGTTTAATACTGGTCTGCTGATAGTGGAAGGTGAAATTTTGATTAACGGAAATACCACAGCAGCCGCCCATCAATATGTGCAATTTAAAAATGAAGAAGGTAATATTGAAATCAAAGCGACAAAGAAAAGTGTTTTGTTATTATTAAGTGGCGAGCCGATAAATGAACCAATCGCGTCCTATGGTCCTTTCGTAATGAATACTATTGAAGAAATCCAGGAAGCTGTAGATGATTTTAACCATGGAAAATTTGGCAAAATTTCTTAACATATATTTTATTAAAATTTAAAACTAAAAAAATGGCTACAAAAACAAAATGGGTGATTGACACTTCGCATAGCGAAATCGCTTTCAAAGTGAAACATTTAATGATGGTAAATGTAAAAGGCGTGTTTACGGAATATAACGCGACTATTGTAACAGATGGTACGGATTTCATGACCGCTGATATTGACTTTTGGATGAATCCTGATTCTTTAAAAACAAATGATGAAAAGCGGGATGCCCATTTAAGAAGTTCTGATTTTTTTGATACAGAACATCATAAAGAAATCACTTTCCGGTCAAACACCATTGAAAAGAAAGGCGAAGATGAGTATGAACTTTGGGGAGAATTAAGCATTAAAGGAATTACTAAAAAAATAAAATTAGATATAGAATTGGGCGGTGTTCAGAAAGATCCATGGGGAAATGAAGTTGCCGGATTTTCGATCACAGGAAAGATCAACCGCAAAGATTGGGATCTAACCTGGAATGCTACGCTGGAAAGTGGTGGAGTGCTGGTATCAGACGTTGTAAACATTTCTTGTGACATTGAGGTGAAGAAAGAGGTGGAACAGCCTGCTTGATTCACGAAAAACCAGTTAATCTTTTAAAAAAATTATTCCCGGCCGGTAAAAATTACCAATCCGGGATTTTTTTTATTTTACCAAAACTGAAACCAAAAGATAGAAATTACTCTTCTCCCATTATCAACTTTTAAAATAGTAATCCTTTATTTGTATTTTTGGCGCATTTTACAAACAATCCATAATCAAAAAGGTAATTTTAAAATCTTGGAAAGCAAAATAACAAAAATAGGAGTGTTGACATCCGGGGGCGATGCGCCCGGTATGAATGCCGCTATAAGGGCAGTAGTGCGTACCGGTATTTACAATAATTTAGAGGTATTTGGCATCATGCGTGGATACCTTGGCATGATCGATAATGATATTTTTAAAATGGAAAGTAAAAGTGTGGCCAACATCATTCAAAGAGGCGGCACTATTTTGAAAACTGCACGCTGCAAAGAATTTTATACTGTAGAGGGACGCAAAAAAGCCTATGAAAGTCTGAAAAGTCATGGTATTAATGGGCTGGTTGTAATTGGTGGTGATGGTTCTTTCCGGGGTGCACAGATTTTTAGCCACGAATTTGATATTCCTTGCATCGGCCTTCCGGGAACGATAGATAAAGATATCGCGGGAACCGATTTTACAATCGGATTTGACACGGCAGTTAATACGGCCGTTGAAGCAATTGATAAAGTGAGAGATACGGCTGATGCCCACGACCGGCTTTTTATTATTGAAGTAATGGGTCGCGATTCGGGATATATTGCATTGCATAGCGGCATCGCCACCGGTGCAGAAAATATTTTGATCCCTGAACAAAAAACGGACGTTGAAGCGGTCGTAACTGCTCTCCAGGAAAAACATGGAAGAAAAAAACTGGTAAATATTATCGTGGTGGCAGAAGGAGAAGCATTCGGTGCAGTAGAATTGGCAAAAGTGATCACTGAAAGAATTCCTGATCAGGAAGTAAGAGTGACCATTCTCGGGCATATACAACGGGGCGGCTCTCCTACCTGCTTTGACCGGCTGATCGCAAGCCGCATGGGTTATGCTGCGGTAGAATGCCTCATGGAAAAAAGATACAATGTATTTGTAGGAATAGTAAATAATAAAATGCATTATATTCCACTCGACCAGGCTGTAAAAAAGAAACAAAAAATGAGTGATGACTGGATGAATATCGTAAAGATACTTTCGAGCTAGTTATTGAAAGCCAGGTAATAAATTGGACAGGCAATTACTAAATTAATTCAAACTTAAATTCAAACTATAAAAACCAATGTCAAAAAATCTTAATAAATATTTACACCGGGAAATGGATAAGAAAGCAGGACTTGATCATTCAATGAAACGCACTAAGATCGTTGCTACAGTAGGCCCTGCCTGCGATAATTACGATTCAATGGTAGAATTGGTAAAAGCAGGAGTAAATGTTTTTCGGCTTAATTTTTCACACGGATCACACGAAGACAAAGCCAGGATCATTGAAATTATAAAGAAAATAAATGAAACGCTGCCTTTTAATATTGCCATTCTCGCTGATCTGCAGGGTCCAAAATTAAGAGTGGGAGAAATTGAAAATAATGCGCTTCAGATCAATCCGGGAGACAAACTTACTTTTACCAATACTAAATGCATAGGCACGAAGAAAGAAATTTATGTAAGCTATACTGATCTGTATAAAGACGTTGTACCCGGAAACCTGATCATGATTGATGACGGTAAACTGGAAGTGGTGGTTACCAATATTCTTCCGAATAATAATGTAGAAGTTACCGTAGTTATTGGCGGAATTTTATCATCCAAAAAAGGATTGAATCTCCCGGACACAAAAATATCTTTACCGGCGCTTACAGAAAAGGATTTGATCGATCTTGATTTTGCTATAGAGCAAAATGTTGATTGGATAGCTCTTTCATTTGTAAGAGAAGTGAAAGATATTACCGGTTTAAAGGATATTATAAGAGAAAGAAAAAGCACAGCTAAAGTCATTGCCAAGATCGAAAAACCCGAGGCAATTACTAATATTCGCGATATAATTATCGAAAGTGATGCCATCATGATCGCGCGCGGTGATCTCGGAGTAGAACTACCAATCGAAAAAGTTCCTTTGATCCAAAAAGAAATTATCCGCAAATGCATGCATCGTGCAAAGCCGGTGATCGTAGCTACGCAGATGATGGAAAGTATGATGGATCGCATCAAACCCAACCGAAGCGAAATTACAGATGTGGCCAATGCGGTGCTGGAAGGCGCTGATGCCTTAATGTTGAGCGGCGAAACAGCTACAGGCAATCATCCTACACTGGTGATAGAAACCATGAGTAAAATAATCATGGAGATCGAAAAAAGCGCTTATGATTATAACCGCGATGATATCCTGGCCCCACAACCTCATTCGCCTTCTTTGCTAAGCGATGCTATTTGCTATAGCGCCTGTAAATTAGCACAGGATGTATCAGCGGATGCATTAATCGGAATGACACAAACCGGTTACACCGCATTTATGCTAAGCAGTTACCGGCCAAAATCTCTTTTATATATATTCAGTAAAGAGCCAAGCCTCATCAATCAATTAAGCCTTAGCTGGGGCGTTCGTGCCATTTTTTATAATGAAGAGCAAAGCCTGGATAATATTTTTTCTGACCAGATGGCGATTTTAAAAGAAAGAGGCTTTTTGAAAGCAGGTGATATTGTTGTAAATACAGGAAGCACGCCTGTTTCATTGCATTTGCCAACAAATGTTTTAAAGATTACGAAGGTTCCGGAATAGTTAAATGATAACGTTGAAATAAAAGTTGTCATTTTAATTTTTATAAAATTTTGAAAGCAGTTCCCATATTGAGAACTGCTTTTTTTATTTGACTGGCTCAAAAATAGAAATTCCTTCGAAAGGAAACTATCACTTGAATCACATTTTCTTCGCAAAATTATTCTTTCATTGCCAGAACCGGGGGCACTGGTTGAGGTACAATATTATGAATGGGTTTGGTAGATTCCAAATAGGCATAAACAGCTTTTAGTTCATCGTCAGTCATTTGTGCCAAACCCGGCCATGGCATTGGCGGTAGCAGGTTTCTGCCGTTTGGAGCTCCTCCATATTTGCCTTTACGCAGGCAAAGTATAAACTGCTCTTCTGTCCAGTTTCCAATACCAGTGGTTGAATCTGAAGAAATATTTGCAGTATAAGAAATCCCCCATGGACCTACCCATTCTGTCA
>JBDTJV010000057.1:0-3090 GCA_039935675.1 Ginsengibacter sp.
GGGATCCCGGAACGAGGTATCATACAGAGCCCTTACTGGGAGATACTTTGGAGAAGTATGTAAAAGATATCATGACTACTTTTAAGCACGATAAAAGAATACTGCTATGGGATCTTTATAACGAACCAGGGAATTCAAATTACGGAAATCAAAGCATGGAGCTTTTGCAAAAAGTTTTTACGTGGGGAAGAGAAGTAAATCCTGATCAGCCACTTTCAGCCGGAGTTTGGAGTGATAGACTGGTAGATTTAAATACTTACCAGTTAGCTAATTCTGATGTAATCACCTACCACAATTATGATAAAGAACCGGAGCATGACAAAGTAATTGACTCTTTAAAACCGTATGGCCGTCCATTAATTTGTACAGAATATATGGCACGAACCAGGGGCAGTTTGTTCGCCACCATTATGCCTTTACTTAAAAAAAATAATGTAGGAGCGATCAATTGGGGATTAGTTGCCGGCAAAACAAATACAATGTATGCTTGGGATACGCCTATGCCCCAAGGCGGTGAGCCAAAAGTTTGGTTTCACGATATTTTTCGCCCAAATGGGACCCCTTATAGCCAAAAGGAAATTGATTTGATAAAATCGCTGACTGAGGTTAAGAAAGGAAATAAAGAGAGAAGTATTAAGTAGTATGTGAGGGATTGAAATTGCCACAGTAAGTAAATAAATATTTTTTTTGAAAGCTTTATTAGAGCAAGTCCCTCTCCATCGGAATTGTCCTCCTGAGCTTGTCGAAGGAGGTATTGGGGTGAGGCCACGATAGTAAATGAATGAGCATGATTTTATTTTTAGTGGACTTGAGTTGAGCTGTCCAACTCGAATTAAAAAGCAATATGTTGACATCGGACAGTAAACGAACAAATAGAATGGATTTCTATTTTAAAAGAATCTAAAAGAGCGCGTCCCTATCCTTGGCTTTGTCTTCCTGAACTTGTCGAAGGAGGGGTTGGGGTGAGGCCCTGATAATTAATAACCAATTAACCCATAAACATTATGAAACCTTTTCGACTTATTCTTTGTTATGTCCTGATTTCTTCTTCTTTATTTGCACAGGTTCACAAAGCGCCTGCTTATCCGCTCATTACTCACGATCCTTATTTTAGTATATGGTCGATGACCGATACTTTAAATGCTGCGCCAACGAAACATTGGACAGGCGCGGATCAGCCATTGATGGGAATGATAAAAGTGGACGGTAAAACATATCGTGTTATTGGTGCTGAAGGCAAAACTTATAATAGTATTTTGCCTGCTAGTGATGAGATTAATTATACCTCACAATACACTGAAGCCACACCAAATTCCGGATGGCAGGATATTTCATTTAATGATGCTAACTGGAAATCAGGGAAAGCGCCATTTACAAGTGACAAAAAAAGCCAGGGAACCTTATGGAACAGCCACGACTTGTGGATGAGACGAACATTTAATTTGACAAAAACAAATTTCAATAAAATCTTTCTGAAATTAAATCATGACGATAATATTGAAGTGTATTTAAACGGGGAGAAGGTGTATGAAAAAACAGGTTGGATCCATAAGTTTGAATACATTCCTTTGGATGAAAGTAAATTGAAAGTGGGAAAAAATGTTTTGGCTATTCATATCGAAAATACAGCTGGCGGCGCATTCCTTGATGCAGGAATTGTTTCGGAACCAATAATAAAAACGAATAACTCTGAAATAAAAGCAACGCAGACAAATCTTACCATGAATGCTACTCAGACAATTTATGATTTCAACTGCGGCCCTATAGATGCAGCAATTACTTTCACTTCGCCATTGCTTTTAAAAGATCTGGATCTTCTTTCAAGACCGGTTTCGTATGTGACATACTCCGTAAAATCGAATGATGGTAAGTCACATAATGTACAGGTATATTTTGGGGCTTCTACAGATATTGCTGTAAATACGCCTGTAGAAGAAGTTGTTACCAATAAATACAATTCGGGTCAATTAAATATTTTAAAAGCGGGCACAAAAGATCAACCCGTTTTACAAAAAAAAGGCGATGATCTTCGCATCGATTGGGGCTATATGTACGTAGCTGTTCCAACTTCCGCAAAGGCTGCACAGTACATTACTACAGCTTCACAGGCCGATAAATTCTTTATTTCAAAAAAAGAAAATACCACAACGACTTCCGGCAAAAATCTTGTTTTAAATACCGTTGTTGATTTGGGTAAAGTAGGAGAGAAAGCAAAAGAGCAATATTTTTTGTTAGGCTATGACGATATTTATTCTGTTCAATTCTTTCATCAGAATCTAAGGCCATGGTGGAACAGAAACGGTAATGAAACCATTGAAAAACAATTATCGCTGGCCGCAAATGACTATCTAAAAGTAATGCGTGAATGTGATGAATGGAATAAAAAAGTGTATGGCGATTTGGTAAATGCAGGTGGCAAAACTTATGCAGATCTTTGTATTATCGCTTATCGCCAAAGCATTGCTGCTCATAAACTATTGCAAAGTCCGCAGGGAGAAATTTTATTTTTATCAAAAGAAAACTTTAGTAATGGCTCTATCAATACCGTGGATGTTACTTATCCTTCAGCGCCACTGTTCCTTGCCTACAACCCGGAATTACTAAAAGGAATGCTCAATGGTATATTTTATTACAGTGAAAGTGGACAATGGAAACATCCTTTTGCCGCTCATGATTTAGGAACTTATCCAATCGCCAATGGCCAGACTTATGGGGAAGGTATGCCTGTGGAAGAATCCGGGAATATGGTTATTTTATCTGCAGCTATTGCGAAAGTGGAAGGCAATGCAGATTATTCAAAAAAGCATTGGAAAACATTAACTATATGGACAAATTACCTGCTGAAGAACGGCTTTGACCCTGCCAATCAACTGAGCACAGATGACTTTGCGGGCCACCTTGCACGCAACGCAAATCTTTCGGTAAAAGCAATAGAAGGTATAGGCTGTTATGGAATGATGGCAAAAATGTTAGGCATGCAGAATGTCGCACAAAAATATACTGATACGGCAAAAAATATGGCGAAACGCTGGATGGTTTATGATGATGAAGGCGATCATTATGCATTGACCTTTGATAAAAACAATACCT
>JBDTJV010000058.1:0-3626 GCA_039935675.1 Ginsengibacter sp.
TTATTGACTACCATGTCGAGATTGCCGTCATTATCAAGATCCACATAGGCTGCACCATTGGAAATGGAGGGTTTATCAATTCCTGCCTCCGTCGAAACATCTTTGAAAGTAAGATTTCCGTTATTAAGATAGATGTAGTTTCTTAAAGAAAGATTTCCCCGATTAGTCAATTTATCCCTCATTTTTTGCCTTTGGCCAGGATCATTATCGGGAAGGCCGCTTTCCTGCGCACTTTTAAGCCGATCTTCCAGGAAGTCTATATTCGTTGGATCTCTGCCCAATCCGTTGGTAATGTGTATATCTTTCCAGCCATCATTATCAAGATCAGCCATCAAAACACTCCAACTCCAATCAGTTTCAGCAATTCCCGCCATTTCACCAATTTCACTAAAAAAAGGTTCCTGCCGGTTATTAATTTGTCGGACACCATTATTTAGCTGAAGCATATTGTGAATATACTGCGGTTGATATCCTTTGTCCATTTCCAGCTGATGACGTGGATCAGTAAGAAATGAATACATCATTTTCTTACGTTCGTTCGTCTCAGGTTGCATATCCAGCGTGACCAGGTCAGGAAGATCATCATTATTTATATCTGCCACATCATTTCCCATGCTGGAATAGCTTTGATGTTTCATAGCAGAAGCAATGCAATTAGAAAAAGTTCCGTTTTTATTATTAAGCCATAAAATATCATTTTTTATGTAATCATTATCTACATAAATATCCGGGTAGCCATCACCGTTAAAGTCACTCACAGCCACGCCTAAACCATTACCATCTTCTATAATACCCGCCTGCTTTGAAACATCTTTGAATACAGGGTGGTTCATCCCCGGCGGAATACCTTCATTATGATATAATTTATCCCCGGCAATCGAATTGGAATCTATTTTGTTTTCCAGTAAGTCATTTGGCCTGGTATCATTTAAGGTATGATTCAGCAGGTACATATCTAACCTGCCGTCGTTATCATAATCCAGGAAAACAGCCTGTGTAGAAAAAGAGGAATCGTCCAGCCCATACTCTGCAGCTTCTTCCTTAAATGTGAGGTTATGCTGGTTGATAAAAAGCAAATTCTTTCTTTTACTTCCAGGCACTTTTCCGGATACACAAACATATATATCGGGCCAGCCATCATTATTGATATCAATCACGCTAACGCCAGTACACCATGAATTTGTAGAAACGCCTGCCTTCTTTGTAATATCTTCAAAATGAAAATTTCCTTTATTGAGATATAGTTTCGAGCTCACCTGGTTTCCGGCAAAGAATATGTCAGGCAAACCATCATTATTAAAATCGCCTATGCCAACCCCGCCGCCCATATAGGTATATTCATTTACGAACATATTAGTAGAATCATCTTCTACTATTTTATTGTTGAAATCAATCCCGGTTTCAGAAGAGGGAAGAAATTTAAAATAAAAGCCATCCTTTTTCTGTTGTGTTTTACAGGAAAAAAAAATAAGGGAAATAACAAAGGCAAGGATTAGAAAGTTTTTCATTATTGAAAAAGGTCAAGTAGTATCATGCAAATAGAAATCAATTAGTTTTAAAAAAATTTAAAGCATTAATCAAACGCTTAGAATAAAACACAGTTTACTTTAAAAACAGATTGATAAATATACTAAAATTACATCTGGAAATATTTAATAAATTTATTTTCCAGTTTCAATAAAATGAGAGGTTCTATTTCTTGGTTTCATTATTTCTTATCCGCAACCAGGTAAACAACGATCAAAGGAGGTAAAGCTATTTTGATGATTCCATTTAGAGGAGCAGAGTAGGCTTTGATCGTTGAATAATCAAGAGGTCCGCCTGTTGCGGTAGAAGGACCTTCGCCATTCACAAACACTTGCCCGGAGAATGGCGCATTATCAGTTCCGCCGGTTAATATATACCAATAATATTTGCTTCCTGCCGGAAAATGTTGAAAGTCAATGGAAACAATATGATTTAATACTCCTGAATTAATCAGAATTGTACCTGCCTGCCCTGAAGAAAAAGTGGATGAATAAGAAGTAATATCCCCGTTAGAACTTTTCAGCGAATCATAAACCATCCTGTCACCAAAAAATTTTTGGAAATAATAAAGATAAAAAAAGGAAGGACGAGGATTCCACTTTGGCGCTCCAGGTTCATCACCAATATTAAACATACCCTGATCATCGCCATTATCATAACCATTTGCAATATCCCAACGGCTGGCTTCTCCAAAATTATTTTTGATAATAGAGCCGACAGTTTTAGCAGCATGAATCCCTGCGATATAAGATACGTTTTGTTTTGAACCAGTAGCCTGGATATTCCATTCTGTCATAGCTATTGGTTTTAGGCCAACACCCGCAGCTTTTATCTGCTGGGTAACATAAGACATTACGGAACTAGGAATTGCATCACCCGTGTTTAAGATATCAGATACAGAGGAGTTAGTTTGATACGCTGTAAAATAATCATGAACAATAAAAAAATCAGCGACACTTCCCGCATTTTGAAGAACTCCCTGGTTCCATGTTTGGATGGAAGAATAATCGTAAGACTGAGGTGCCTGCTGGTATAATGTAGCACCAATGAAAATAGTAGCACCTGTTTGTACAGCTGCAGCCTTCATAGAATCTGAAAACACTTTGAAATCAGATCCATATAAAGCGCCGTTAATAAGCTGAGGCTGCCCATCCTTGTTTTGAGTAACGTCAATATTATATCCTGCTTCCCAATTTCCATAATTCTCATTACCTATTTCCCAATATTTTGTTTTGCCGTTATCATATCGTACCCAATCCGCAGCAAGATGAGCAGCCGCCGCAACAGGATTTGCACTGGTACCATATCTCGCATATCCATAATTGATTGTAAGAATTCCTGTGCTGTTTGTCTTGGCTAACAAATCGTAGTAATCAGAAAGAGACTGGGTCCATGAAGCGTTATTTCCTCCGTACCAATAGCCGGCAGCAGAGGATGCTCCGGCGGCGTTCAGAAGATTTGCCGGTGCATCGGCTGGCGCAGGATTGGCATCTGTGCCATTCCAAAAATAAATATCACTGACGCTGCCTGCAGGCCCCCGAATAATGTTGGGAGAAAGATCCGAAAGATATTGGACTAAAGCGGGTTGTTTGTTCATTTCGCCTGACCAAAGATTTGAATTCGCCCCAAAAACATATGGAGGCACTTTTACCAGGACTTTATTTACATTGATGGTTAATGAATCTGTAGCATTTTGAGTAGCAACCACTCCTGTTTGAACATTAGGTATAGCAAAACTTCTTGATTTCCAGGCATCTCCAAAAAAACCAATAGTGGGAGAAGCTGCCGGATCCACCGGATTATAAACTGAATCGGTACCCTGGTTAGGATTGCCGGGATTTCCAGGATTCCCCGGTTGATCAGGCGTTGACCCTGTTTTTTTGCACGCCATAAAACCTGCAAGTGTAAGCAAAAGCAAAAAGATGCTTATTTGTTCCTTCACTTTATTTTTCATAAGTTTTACACACTAATTACGATCCTTTGACAATTCTTACATTATCAATCGCAATGTTTATTGTATTAGCCGGGATGACAGTACTACTCTCATTATTAAGAGCGAAGCATAAGGCCGTTGACTTAAAACTAGCGAATGTTGTTGG
>JBDTJV010000059.1:0-4420 GCA_039935675.1 Ginsengibacter sp.
GCCTGGGAAATGATTTTTTGGAAGTGATGATTTTGTTTGTTTTGATTTCCATTGCAGGTGTTTTGGGCAATGAATTGGGTTATTGGTTTGGCTTTAAAACCGGGCCAATACTTTTCAAACGAAAAGACACCTTGTTATTTAAGAAAAAACATTTGTACCAGGCAAAAGAATTTTATGACAAACACGGAGGTATTGCTATTGTATTAGCCAGATTTTTACCCATACTGCGAACGTTTGCTCCGGTTGTAGCTGGCATTGTAAAGATGGATAAAAAGAATTTTCTTCGTTATAATATTATAGGCAGTACAGCTTGGGTTTTTACTGTGTTGATGGCCGGCCATTACCTTGAAAAATTATTCCTGAATAATTTCGGATTTGATCTGAAGCAACATTTGTTGGTGATTATAATTTTTCTTGTGATCATAACGACGGGACCTGTTCTCTACAAAATGATTTCGCGTAAGAAATAATTGTCAGTCGTTCATCCTGACTTCTAAATTACCTTAAAACCCAATAGACTTTTACTTTCAGCAACCCTTCATCATTTATCCAGGCTACAGAATCCCACCATTTCAATAAAGGAAAATTAACTTTAAATGCATTTGGAGGACTTTCTGCTAATTTTTTTAATCAGGGGGAGAATAACAACTGAATTGGAAAGCGCCAATGATATTGAATTTAAAACAACTGATAAAATGCACGGCTTAAAACCGTTTTATCTTGGTGGCTTGGCAGGAATAGGTTTGGAACATAATTTTTATAAAAAACTTTCTGTTTGTTTTTCTCCTACTTTCCGGTTTGCTTTAAATTCTATAAATAGCCATGTTCCGGCAGCATCTTTTCCTAATTCATTCAGTTTTGGTTTAGGTTTAAAAATGGAATTGTAATTCCTTTTAAATGTACGATAGCTGGCAGTTTTTATTTAAAACTTTTTAGTCAAAGTGTTCCCGGGCCAAAAAAGCAAATGGTACATTTTCTTTTTTTTCGTTCTACCCAACCGTTTTTTTCTGAAGCCTCACTATAAAGAATATAAACCTTACTTTATGAAACAATTCTAAAATTTCAATTAGTACGTTTTTTTAAATCATTGATGTAAAGATTAATTTATGAATAAAATTTTAAAGACATTATTTTCCTAATGTTTTTCAGCACATCAATCATAGTGGTTACCATATCAATTTTGATTATAATTATCTTCTCAACAGATTTTCTTCATTAATGATTTCCGGCGTTTTAAATCATGTAAAACAAAATTTTATCACCAAAAATAATTTTCAGGATAAAAAAATCAGGATAAAAAACTTTTTATCAATTTTTGTGGTTGTAATGGCATTTTTAATCTCCAGCAAAAAAAGAAGCAAAGAAAATACTGAAGAGAACTGCTCTAATGTGGCAGTTAATTTAGTTCCACGAATGGTAAAAGATTCTTTTGCGAACAAGTATCCTTCAGATTCTCTACGAACCTGGTCTAATAAAGACAATGCTGGTTTTTGCGCACATTTCACTTCTTCCGCAATTGGCAAATCAGCCAGATTGTCTGAAAGTGGATGTTTTATAAAGACAGAAATCGAAAACAAAAAAAAATAACACTAAGATCTTGCCTTTGTAACTACACCAAAAAAGGAGATTAAAGTTGGGGTTCTTTTTCGGGAAACAAACAGGGATTTGTTTATAGCCCCTTTTCTTCAGTAGGAGGGGCTATTTTTAATTTTAAAAATATTATTGAAACTTTTGCTTACAAAAATGAAATGTGAAGGCTATAAAAGTAATGGTCTTCCTGGAAAAAAAATTTGATAAAAAAAAGGGAACAATGGTTTTCGATTCAGCGATATGGGCTATTGAAATAAAAAATCTGTGAGACAACAAATGAAAACCTGGTAAACAGAGTAAAGCATGGGATTTATCACTATAATCGATTTACTATACAGGTACAAATATTTTTTGTTGTTCCCGCTGGCAATTGTAGAAGGCCCTGTTCTTGCAGTAATAGCAGGGTTTCTATGCGCTAATAAATTTTTAAATGTTTTTATAGCTTATCCGATAATTGTTGCCGGAGATATAATTGGTGATTCGCTTTGCTACATGCTGGGTAGGTTTGGAGCGCCTAAATTTTTAAAAAAAATTATTAAAAAATTGGGGGTTAAACCGGAAAAAATAGATGCAGCCCGCTCCTATTTCAATAATAATAGTATAAGGTCTGTTTCACTTTCAAAAATTACGCTTGGAATCGGGTTTGCCGGCATTTATCTCGCAGGAAATGCAAAAGTTCCTTATAGAAAATTTATATTGATATGCCTTGTAACTTCTGCGCTTCAGTATGTCGTTTATTTGGGCATCGGATTTTTATTTGGAAGCGCCTATGAAAAGATAGCCGAATACATTGACTTCCTCTCGGCATTAATAATAGTAACCGCCATCACCATCCTTTTATTTATTTTATTAAAATCCTATCGCAAAAAAAAATGAGAATACTTTTTGTATCCGATACGTATTACCCTCACATAAACGGAGTTTATTATTTTGTTTGCCGTATTGGGCCGATGCTTCAGGATGAAGGTCACGAGGTGGCTGTAATAGCGCCTTCTTCCTCCATGTCTTCATCATATAAAAAGATAGATAATTTAAATGTATATGGAGTACCTTCTTTTTCGGTCATCTTTTATCCTACGATTCGCCTGCCTTTCCCATTCCGGAAGAAATACCACCTCAAAAAAATAATTAATGATTTTAAGCCTGATATCATACACATCCAGGATCATTTTATAATCTGTAAAGCTATAGTACAGTTAAACAGGAAATTGCAAATTCCGATAATAGCTACCAATCATTTTATGCCGGAAAATCTCACGATGTTAGTGCATGGACAGAAGGTGAAACAATATTTTGAAAATTTTTTATGGAAGAACTTTTCTAAGGTTTTTAACCAGGTAAAATTAGTAACCACTCCGACAGAAACCGGCGTAAAAATTATCCGCGACAGATTAAATGTAGAAACAATTGCTATTTCAAGCGGAATTGATCTTGAAAAGTTTACACCTTTTGGAGATACGCAAAAGATAAAAGCAAAATACAATATTCCGGATAAACCGATATTGCTTTACGTCGGCAGAATTGATCCCGAAAAGCATATAGAAGAAATATTACAGGCAGTTGCGGTCGCTTCAAAGAAAATTGATTTTTGCTTTGTAATTGTTGGTAAAGGGATCCACAAAAAAAAGCTTGAGCAACTGACCAATGAACTGGGGATAAATAAGCACGTAATTTTTACAGGTTTTGTGCCGGATAAGGACTTGCCTTATTTTTATAAAATAAGCCGGTGCTTTATCATAGCTAGCATAGCAGAACTTCTTAGTCTGGTTACCTTGCAGGCCATGGCTTCTGGCTTACCCATCATTGCCGTAAAAGCCGGTGCCCTTGTAGAGTTGGTAAAAAATAAGCTGAATGGTTATTTATATAATGAAGGCGATTTACCTGCCATGGTTCATTACATCGAAAACATTTTTACGAATGATATTCTTTATGAAGAAATGAGTAAAAAAAGCCTGGAATTGGTTCAGCAACACGATATAAATAAAACACTCCAATCATTTGAAAAAGTTTACCAAGATTATACTAATAATAATTTAGAGAGTAACCCTATATTTTCTTCACCTTCAGTGCTTACAAAAAAATAGAATCAATAGAAGTAAAAGAGCTTTTTTATATCAGTAAACAAAGAAAAGAGACAGATTTTTATTTTGGACTAAAAAGATTTATTTTAAACTTATTTACAAATACTATGCAAAACAAAATATGTGTGTTGATTTGTGAAGATGACAGTTCTATTTTAGATGTTTGTAAATTGGTTCTGAACCAGGATTACCAGGTTGAAACGGTTGCAACGTGTGAAAATATCATTGAAGTTGTCATGAAAATAAATCCTGCCATCATTTTAATGGATATTCAGATGCCCGGGGGAGGAGACAAAGCTGCGATGCTTATACACCAGACGAAGGAAACTAAACACATTCCTGTAATTATATTTTCAGCACTTTCCAACGTTGAAGAAATAGGTAAGAAAGTAAATGCAACTGCGATACTCGAAAAGCCATTTGGAATAGATAATTTAATAGAAACAATAAGGAAGAATATTTTATAAAGATTTTCTCATAACCAGATGCTGGTTTCTCACTTATTTTGATGCAACTTCTTTAATCACGACCGGTAAAACAACAAATAACAATGATTTTTATTTTCAGAAATTTGGCCATCGAAGTAATATTGATTTTATTGTTGTGCTTCCATTGTGTTGAGGCATGTAATCCTTCGTTGTTTGGGCTTCTTAGATTCTTTAAAATAGAAACCAGCATATTTAAGAAAAAAAAGCCGCCCTTTTTTAAACCATTAAGAATTCTTTTATTTTTATCGCTATTAAAAACAA
>JBDTJV010000060.1:0-2505 GCA_039935675.1 Ginsengibacter sp.
GCCGAGGTTATGCCCATTCACCACCACAAAGCCACTTTTATATTTACTCATATCCAGGTAGGTATCTCCCAGTTTATCAAGTGTAAAATTCCCTTTGAAAAAAGTTCCTTCTTTCGTATTAGTTGAACCGGATTTGAAGGATAGTTTTTGTAAATATTTATTATCCATCGGCAACGAAAACATCTCCCAGTTCATTTGGGTGAATGGCTCAAAAGAAACATATTGGGTAATTCCTTTTTTATCATTTATCATCCTGTCGCCATAATTGTTTCTACCATAAGCAGCCACCAGTATTTCTAATGTCACACTCTTCCCATCAACCTTTGGAATGGTAATCGTATCTATTCCTTTGAACCTGTCCAATGTGCCTATTTTTTTACCGTTCAAAAACACGGTTGCATAATCATGTAATTCATGCACCTGCATTAAGCCACTTCTCGTGCCAGTCAATTTCGTACGGTACAAAACATAACCAAAATTTTGACCCAACTCTTCCATTGATTTTGTTTGCGGAGCAAAAACAGGCTTTGGCAAATTATCCCATAAAGAAGCGGAAGCCTCCATTTTTATTTCCGAAATCTCAATCACGGGTAACGGTGATGGATATTCGGGAATTTTCCATGTTGCATATTGTTTAATCATATCTCTGATGGCCAGCGCACGTTCCGTGGGAATGCCACCTTCACTTATGGGCGCTGCATAATCATAGCTGGTAATGTAAGCCTGGTATTTGTTGTACCATGCATTGGCGCCGGCAGTAAACCCAAAATTGGTTCCACCATCTACCATGTAACAATTGAATGATTTACCATTCTTCAGCATCCATTCAATGTCTCTTTTTTGAATACTAAAATCGGGATCGGCAAACTTTTTATCGCCCCATGCGGTAAACCATCCTGTCCAGTATTCACCACTCATGTCTGGAAAATTATTTTGATTGCTATCAAGAACTGCAAATGCTTTTTGCGGAAGCATATTGTAAATAGCGCCATAATTTACAACATGTTTTACACCGTCCAGATGTGAATTGATATACATTTTATCTTCGGGATTATCGGCGCTAAAAAGAGGCACAGTAAACCCTGCTTTCCTTAAAAGATTTTTCAAAGCCAATAGATAATGGGTATCATTTCCAATCGCGCCATATTCATTCTCCAGTTGAACCATAATGATGGGTCCGCCATTTTGAATCTGTAACCCTTTCAATTCCTGTCCCAGGCGCATCATATACTTTTCTGTGGCTTTCATAAAGGCAGGGTTATTGCACCGCAATTTTATTCCCGGAATATTCAGCAGCCATGCAGGCAATCCACCAAAATCCCATTCGCCGCAAATGTATGGACCGGGCCTTAAGATAACGTTTAGTCCCACTTCTTTTGCAGTGCGTATGAACGCTGCAATATTGTAATCGCCTGAAAAATCCCAAACACCGGGCTTGGGTTCGTGCATATCCCAAAAAGCATAAGTGCTAATGGTATTGAAGCCGGTGGCTTTAATTTTCATCAGCCTGTCTCTCCAGTATTCATGCGGGATGCGGGTGTAGTGAATCTCACCACTGTAAATTTTGGTAGCCTTGCCATTTAAAATAAAATTGGTGCCTTCTATTTTAAAGGAGGACTGGGCAAATAAATTTCCGGTAATAAAAAATAATAAAAACAGGAGATTAAGTCTTTTCATGTGATGATCTATTTTTGCTTGAATAAAAAATTTATGAATGATTGCAAATGACATTTCTTTTGTGCTTTGAAAAAAAAATTAATGAATTGAGAATTTGCCTTTATTGTTTGTTTACTGCCAGTACTTTCACGTACCGTCTAATAAAGATCAACGTTACTTACCGATTCAAAGATACCCGGATTAATTTTTTTTATTTTAATTACAAATGCAAACTATTTTATTATTCAATCGAAGTCATCACTATTTCCTAATCACTTTATACATAGGTTTAATCTTTTTTGAAAAAATCGTTGGGGTTGGAAGTGTTGCTCCTGGCGCGTTGATTAAAAGATTATCAAAGTATGGCATACTCAATTTTGTTTTTCCGCCTAATGCCAACAGTCCGGCCATGCCGTGTTCGTAGAGTGTATCGGTAACATCTAATAGAGGTTTACCATCAACTAATGCAGTTATTGTAAATCCTTTGAAACGCAGTTTCAAATTGTGCCATGAACCCGGAATGATGTTGAGGAGTTGAACAATGCCGAGAACCTTTTCTCCTCCCTCACTGTCATCCTTACCCGCTTTAATGAGTGCCTGCTGTTCAGCATCGCCCACGATTTTCTTTTTTTCTTCTTTGCCACGAACTACAATCAACCGGCACTGGCCACCGCTTACAAGTTGCAGGAGATACCCTTTTGGAATAGAACCCCAGCCGGAACCGACATCATTAACCCGACCCATTACAGCCGCTGAGTCGCCTTCGTTCAAATAAACATCTGCGCTAATTTCATAGTCCTTCCATTGATCATCGCCAATAATCGTGTAAGGCTGCCAGCCAGGAGCCCA
>JBDTJV010000061.1:0-3665 GCA_039935675.1 Ginsengibacter sp.
TAAAAATGGGGGATGAAATTTTAGATGGGTTATTGATGAATTATTTTTTGAAACCTTTTGAAAAAACAAATGAAAGATACCGCTTCTCTCATCCTTCAGAAGATCTGAACCTGAATGAAGTTTTTCACTTTGCAGAAAGTATTTTCAATGACCAAAATGAGTTTCATAAAAACACACAGCAGATAGCAAAACACTTATTTGATATCTCAAATCATCCTAAAATAAAATCGGGTGAATTATATGTTTGCTATTTCAAGAACTTACAAATAGAAGGAGAATTATTAGACGCGATAGGGATTTTTAAATCGGAATCCAAGGAGCCTTATTTAAAAATTACACAAAATGTAAAAGAGTTTGAAATTGGCTATGAGCAGGATGCCATAAATATTAAGAAGCTGGATAAGGGTTGCTTAATTTTTAATACTGAAAAAGAAGAAGGATATAAAGTGGCAATTGTTGATCAAACAAACAGCGTGGAAGCCGCGTATTGGATTGATGATTTTTTGAAACTAAAAATCCGGAATGACAATTACACACAAACAAACACGGTGTTGAAAGTGTATAAGGAATTTGTAACAAAAAAAATTGACGAAGAATTTGCGATTTCAAAAACAGAAAAGATTGATTTATTAAATAAGTCAATCAATTATTTTAAGGAAAAGGATCACTTTGATCTCGATGAATTTTCAAATGAAGTATTGGCCAATGATAAAGGCATAGAATCATTTAAAAATTTTAAGAGAAACTATGAGAGTGAGTATGATACAGAAATTGGTGATTCATTTATGATATCAGATTCCGCTGTTAAAAAACAAGCAAGGGCCTATAAAAGTGTTTTAAAGCTTGATAAGAATTTTCATATTTACATTCATGGGAACAAAGAATTAATTGAGAAAGGATATGATGAGAATATGAAAATGAGCTATTATAAAGTCTATTTTAGAGAAGAAGCATAAAGCCTTTTCGTGGAAGGGGCATTCAGTAAACCAACAAATAGCTCCTATTTTTATTTCAAAAGAACCAAATAAAGCTCGTAGTTTTCTAAAAGACTCAAAGGCATTTTGGAGATTTGCATCCGACAGAGCGGCAATGAATAATTATAAACTCCAGCGCTAAGATTTACAAATAATTTTTCTGTATAAAGCACTCTCAATCTCACTTGGCGCGCATTCCTCCAAAAATTTTACACCATTAAAAATTAAAGTAAATTTGTTTACAACTTCGCAAGTATGGAAACAATACAAAAACGTCAAAAATTACAGGAATACATTCAGTCGGCTGATGCTGAAAAAATAAACGCATTATTCCTTATATTAGAATCTAATGATAACAATGAATATTCTTATTCCGATGAAGATATAAATATGCTATACGAAAGGCGTGAAAGATATTTGAAAGGAGAGGGGAAAAATTTTACAGTTCCAGAATCATTTGAGGATATAAGAAATAGAAAATAAATGCCCTATAATTTAATTGTAATTATTTATTCAGTGTTTAATAGTTACCATGATCCTTCCAAAAGAAATATATAAAAGTAACTTCGGCCGTGGGCACCATAATTGTGCAGTTTAATTATTTCTTCTTCTCCCGGATGGCTTTAAATTCTGAGCCGGATTTCCATTGAGGCCAGGTATCTTCAAAAGCCAAACGCTTGCCCACGCCAAATAATAATTTCAAATCACTAATACCACCTTCCATTGTCCAGGTAGAATCATAATTGTCTGAAGGTTGATGATAATGGTGGTCGCCGTAATCTTTCTCACGCCTTAATCCTTCTTCTTTCCCTTTACCGATTACATCTATTCCGCCTCCTGCATATAAAGAAGGAACGCCAACTTTTGCAAAGCTGAAATGATCAGAGCGGAAATAGCCTCCTGATTCCGGGTGTGGATCAAAGGAAATATAGCCACCTGTTTTTTCAACTTCTTCTTTCAAATAATCTTCCAGATCATTTTGACCCTGTCCAACTATTACTATATCTTTTGTTTTGCTGTACGGACTTAGCACATCCATATTGATATCGGCAACCGTACTATCAATAGGATAAACAGGATTTTCCGCATAATACTGCGAACCAAGCAGGCCTTGTTCTTCAGCCGTTACTGACATGAAAATGATGGTTCTTTCCGGTGGAGTTTTCATTTGTTTAAAGGCGCGCGCCAGTACTATTAATCCTGCCGTGCCGGAAGCGTTATCCAAAGCGCCATTGTAAATAGAATCTCCGGTTGAATCGGGATGCCCAATGCCTAAATGATCCCAATGCGCCGTATAAATGATGACTTCATCCGGATGTTTGGTACCCGTGATTTTACCAATCACATTATATGATTTGTTATAAGTTGATTTCACTTTCATACTGGTAGAGACCTGGAGGTTTAAAGGAACTGCTTTGAAACCGCGAACATTTGCTTTGACCAAAAGAGTAGAATCATAACCTGCAGCTTTGAATAATTTATTGGCAGTGGGTTCTGTGATCCACCCAATTACATCACAATTTTTTTTCTCTTTGCCGCGGTTATCTAATAGTAGCCGGGAAGTGTTGAAACTATTTTGTAAAACACTGAATGGATAACTCGCTGCCCTGGTATTGTGAATGACTAAACAGCCTTTTGCCCCTTGCCTTGCGGCTTCTTCAAACTTGTAGGTCCAGCGTCCGTAATAGGTCATTTCGTTTCCTTTAAATAAAGTGGTATCTCCTGACCAAAATCCCGGATCATTTACCATCACCAAAACCACTTTTCCTTTTACATCCAAACCTGCATAGTCGTTCCAGTTGTATTCAGGCGCAACCACACCATAACCGGCAAAAATCACTGGCGTATTTTCCAAAGAAATAGTACTGTCTGTTTTATCTGTCCAGATTACATAATAGTCGAATGCCTTCAATGAGAAGTTGCCTTTGGATGATTTCACTTCCATTTGTGAATCGGCAGTTGCTTCTATATTCACCATAGGGACTGGCTGTAAATAACTATTCCCATTGCCGGGTTCCAAACCAACCTCTTTGAACTTATATTGAAGATATGCGAGCGTTTTTGTTTCACCAGGCGTAAAAGGTTTGCGGCCCATAAAAGAATCAGAAGCGAGCATCTTTATATCCTGCTTCATGCTATCAGCATTAAAAGCAGCATCATTTATAGCATCTGTTGATTTATTATTTTGGTTACAGGAGGCTACGAAGCAGACTAATCCTAACAGGAAAATATTTTTTAAGAATTGGTACATGGGATGTTATTTGAATAGTTATTTTTTTTATTTTAGATACTACGACCTTAATTTGAATTGTATAGAATCTTAAATGTAAGCACAAAGCTGCCCGTTCTGGTATTCTATTTGGTAAATCTACATAGACACAATGTAAAAAAAGATTTTTTTTCTTACCTGGCGGGATGTGGTAACTTTTGGAAAATTGAGTTAAATCATTATCCGGTAATAGAGTTCTTATTAGGACTTTATAAAACTTTTTGATCCGCTATGGAAGAGGATTGAATGGAGATTAATTTTTTTCAAAATTAACTTAGGAAATTATGTGCAGGCTCAATGCTCAAGGCATCAAGATTAAAGCAAAAGCAAATGAAATGTTCGATGTTTTTTGTAAATTAAAATCCTTGTTATTTGTTCGTTTACTATGAATGGAACATTAAGGTTAACTAAAATGCATACAC
>JBDTJV010000062.1:0-3135 GCA_039935675.1 Ginsengibacter sp.
AAATTCGATAAATCTATAGAATAAAGCGGTACAAGCATTTACGTAAATTTTTTTTATGGAAATCCCCCAAATGAATGTTGTAATCGGTCCCACGATTAAAACAGAAACTGTTTCAACCGAAGTCAACCAGAAATCAGCAGCTAATAAAAAAAAATTGTCCAGGAATGATCATTGGATGATTATAATATGTGGAATGTTTGGGCTAATGGGATGGATTATATTCTTTAGTCTGGGTATGGTGATCGATTCTTCCATATACCGAACTACGCTAACTACCGATTTTACCTGGTTTAAATTTTTAATGACGCTACTCACATATACACCTTCCAATATTGCAATCCTTTGCCTGGTCTCATCATTTACGGGTGGTTGCGCCAGTTTACTGGTAATAAAAAAAGCACAAAAAATGTTGGGTTTGACTGACCAGCCAAAAAATCAAGTCACCTCAAAAATAATATACATGAACGAAAGCCCTTTCAGCTCGATGATTCGTGGCATTCTTGTATTTTTTGCTTTTCTTGCAGGTGTTTTTATTACCAGTTCAAACGCACTGATTGCTCCCACACCCCAGGCATACACGCAAGCTGCCGGCATAGTAAGTTTACTTGCCTTTCTGGTTGGTTACGATCCTACGATGTTCAACACATTGATCAACCTTTCGGAAAAAATAAAAGGAAGCAATTAAGTTGGTTTTCTTTGCTGCTCTTTCGTGGAATATTATTTGGTGAAATCCATGGAAAATAAAAATACTTCGTCACATACAATAACGTTCGTTTATAAAACGATCTGTATAATCCTAAAATTATTTATCAGTTATCGTTTGGATATAATTTTTTCATTTGTGAGCTACCCGCTTTTGTAACTTTTTGAAAAAGTATTCTAAAAAATATTACATCTTTCTGATGGCTTTTATTGAAGATTTGATAATGAGGCATTAATTTTTGGATCAACATTTGATGTCCGGCTGAAGTTCCTAACTTCATTTAGAACAATGGTTTGGGCCATGCATTATCATTATTTGAATTCACAACAGTCCTAAAAGTGTTACGACCTATTCCATTTCAATCAAAAAAATTGTTCTATCAAAGAGGCAGATGAAAAGATTCGACATAGAGAGAATATTTTTCACTATAAAAATTTATAATTGTGATGAGAACGATCCCTTTATCACTAACTTCAAAAAAGTCAATATTATTCTTTATCATTTATTTTATCGTGATGAATTCATTTGCCCAAACAAAAAATAACTTTCTTTCCGCGCAGGAAAGTGACCCGGTAAAAATGGGATGGATGCAGGGTTTCCCTCCGTCAAAAGATAAGATTCTGTCGGCTGCAGATGGATCTTTTTTTAATTTCCCGGCTCTACGTTGGAGTGTAGTCAACATGCGACAATTAATGCCAACTGTAGATGTTTCGCGCGGTTTAAATGCACCACAACAATTGCCTAATCAATTTGATGATAAAATTGATTCAATCCGTTTTCTTCCATGGGGAGAAAAGAAACAGATGACGTGGGAGGCATCTCTTTGGAAAAACTATACCGACGGTATCATTATTCTTCATAAAGGCAACGTAGTTTATGAGCGTTATTTTGGTGAATTGAAAGAGGACAGGGTCCATGCTGTAATGTCTCTCACGAAATCATTCACCGGAACAATCGCTTCCATACTGGTAGCTGAAGGAGTTTTAGATGAAAACAAGCTGGTGGCATTCTACGTGCCCGAATTGAAAAATTCTGCTTTTGGCGATGCAACCGTTCGCCAGGTAATGGATATGACCACTGCCTTAAAATACAGTGAAGATTATGCAGATCCTAAAGCGGAGATTTGGGCTTTTTCTGCTGCCGGCAATCCATTGCCAAAACCCAAAGATTACAAGGGCCCGATTGGATACTATGCTTACCTGGAAACCGTGAAAAAGCAGGGAGTGCATGGCGAAGCATTTGGTTACAAGACAGTAAATGCAGATGCACTTGGTTGGATTGTATCAAAAGTGACTGGTAAGTCAATTGCGACATTGGTTTCTGAAATGATCTGGAGTAAAATAGGAATGGAGCAATCAGCTTTTTACCAGGTGGATGCGTTGGGAATTCCCTTTGCAGTTGGAGGCTTTAATGCCGGACTTAGCGACCTGGCGCGTTTTGGAGAATTGATTTTAAACAAAGGAAAATGGAATGGACAACAAGTAATCCCGCAACAAGCGGTAGAGGATATAGAAAAAGGAGGAAGTAAGGAGGCATTCGCAAAATCAGATCACCCACTTCTCAAGGGATGGTCCTACAGGGATATGTGGTGGATAACGGAAAATGATCATCATGCTTTTACAGCCCGCGGAGTATACGGTCAAACGATTTATATAGATCCTGCAGCTGATATGGTAATTGTTCGGCTGGCTTCTGAGCCCGTAGCCAGTAATAGTTGGAATGATCCCTGGTCTTTACCTGCTTATGAAGCAGTGGCTGATTATTTAATGAATAAAAAATAAATTTATGAAACATCTTCTTCAAGTGGTATTCTTTTAAGGTTAATTCTTTTATTATTTAGAAAAAATTTTCTATAATTATCTCTTGTGGAATTTTGAATGCTTTCAATTAAACCACCACCAGTAATTAAAGGTAATGAACCGAAGAAATTTTGTTGAATTACTCGGCCTTGGCAGCGGCGCATTTGCCGCAGGCGGAATTCCTTTTTTCTTACGTGGAAATAGTGGGAGGGAACGGGAGGGGTTTGTGGAAAAAAGAAAAGAGATCTTTGCAGATGTAGTGATTGCAGGTGCAGGAATAGGCGGCTTTGCTGCTGCTATGGCTGCGCTTAGAAATGGTCAGTCAGTTATTCTTACTGAAGAAACAGACTGGATTGGTGGCCAATTTACCCAACAAGGACTTAGCTGTCCTGATGAGCACCCGTGGATTGAAACCCACGGTGCCACACAACTCTACCGGGATTTCCGGACTGCTGTGCGCGAATATTACGGGAAAAATTATCCACTTACGGATGCTGCCCGTGATAAAAAGAATTTTAATCCGGGAGATGGTTTGGTTTCTGCATTATGCTTCGAGCCCAGAGTGGCGCTGGCCGTCTTTTATGAATTCCTGTCACCCTATTTTAATTCCGGTAAATTGCATTTACTCTTGCA
>JBDTJV010000063.1:0-4551 GCA_039935675.1 Ginsengibacter sp.
GTATGGACCGAACGTATTCCCTCTGAAAAGCGCGCCGATTTTATGACGATGCCACGCATGACAGCAATGGCGGAAGTAGCCTGGACAGATTCTTCCCGAAATTATTCTTCTTACCTGGAACGTTTGAAAAACCAATATCATCGTTGGGACAAAATGCATATTCATTATCGTCTTCCTGATTTGACGGGCTTTACAGATAATAATGTTTTTATTGAAAGCGCCGTTTTGAGTGTTCAAAAACCTTTGCCAAATTTGATCATACATTATACCACCGATGGTACTTTACCTACACAGCAATCGACAATATTGCCTGAACATTTTATGATTGATCATTCGGAAAACATTAAGCTGGCAGCTTACACTCCCGGCGGAAACAGGGGAGATATTTATTCAGTAAATTATTCAAAGGAAACTTATGCTCCTTCTGTAACTTCAACAGCAACTTTACAAAATGGATTGAAATGTATTTATTATAAAGGAAGTTTCAGTGATACGAAAAATATGACATCCGTTGCACCTTCACAAACATTTAATGTAAATAATATAGCCGTTCCTTCTGAAGTAAATGCGCCCGCTTTTGGTCTGCAATATCGCGGATATATTGATGTGCCGGAAAACGGTATTTACAGCTTTTATCTTACTTCTGATGATGGCAGTTTATTATCTATTGATGGCAAAACTGTAGTTGATAATGATGGCTTGCACAGCGCCATTGAACGTAGCGGTGAAGTGGCATTGGAAAAAGGCTTGCATCTTTTTTCACTTAATTTTATTGAAGGTGGGGGTGGATATACTTTACGCCTGCTTTATGGATTACAGAATGCGCCTCCTGTAGAAATTCCTTCCTCCTTTTTTAAAATGAAAGAATGAAAAGACACCCGTACTTTTTTCTTTTCCAAGAGTACTAAGACACAAAGGAAACCTTTTAAGGAATATTATTTACTTTAAAATATCCCATTTTAATACGCCCATCAACTTTTCAGACCTTCAAAGGAAGATGCATTGACAAAAAGCCGTTATCGTTCCAAAGAGTTTGTTGCTATAGAAAAAAATAAGAATATTAGATTATGATTTTCTTGTGCAAAGCTTACGATAGAAACGACTTGATTGAACTTCTTCCGGAATATGGTTTGAATTTGAAATAAAATTTTTATGAAAAAACTCTTTTACTGCGTGTTAACTATTTTGCCATTAATCGGAATAGCTCAATCGAGTGATATAATCGCTGCAAAAGCGCTTGTCCAAAGAGTTGTTCCTTCTTATTCCGATAGAATTGTTTTTGAAAATTTACAAAGCAACGCTACCAATGATGTGTATACATTGGAATCATTAAACGGAAAAATTATTATAAAAGGGAATAGTATAAATGCAATGGCTGTAGGGTTAAATGACTATCTGCGTAATTATTGTAATGTAGATTTTAGCTGGTATCGAAATGAAGGAATTAGTTTGCCACTAACCATACCTGATATACCAACACAAGTAAGCAAAGAAGCCCGATGCAACGAGCGGTTTTTCTTGAATTATTGCACATTTGGATATACGATGCCGTGGTGGCAATGGAGAGACTGGCAATGGTTTATAGACTGGATGTCACTCAATGGCGTCAACATGCCATTGGCCATTACGGGAGAAGAATCAATTTGGTATAAAGTTTGGAAAAAATTTGGATTAACGGATGAACAAATAAGAAGTTATTTTACCGGACCTGCTTACCTGCCATGGCATCGTATGTCCAATATTGATCATTGGGATGGGCCTTTACCAAAGTCGTGGATAGATAATCAGTTTGAATTACAAAAGAAAATTTTAAAAAGAGAAAGAGAGCTTGGTATGAAACCAGTGCTACCAGCCTTTGCAGGACATGTGCCGGAAGTATTAAAAGCAAAATACCCTCTTGCCAAAATAACTTCATTAGGAGATTGGGCTGGTTTCAGCAGTAAGTACAACAGCTACTTTTTAGATCCTTTTGACTCGTTATTCAAGCCTATTCAAAAAGCATTTTTGGAAGAACAAACCAAAGCATTTGGCTCCAATCATATCTATGGAGCCGACCCTTTCAACGAGGTTACACCACCGAGCTGGTCACCTGATTATCTTGCTAAAGTATCACAGGTAATTTACCATTCTATGGCTGAAACCGATACGGAGGCGGAATGGTTGCAGATGGGATGGATTTTCCATTTCCAAAGGAAAAATTGGACCAATGAAAGAATTGAAGCTTATTTGAATGCTGTACCTCCCGGCAAAATGACCATGCTGGATTATTTCTGCGATGATACGGAAGTGTGGAAACAAACTAATTCTTTTTTCGGACAACCCTTTATTTGGTGTTATCTCGGCAATTTCGGCGGTAACACTATGATGTCTGGAGATTTGAAAGAAATAGAAAAAAGAATGGAAAATACTTTTGTAAGTGGCGGTAAGAATATGAAAGGGGTAGGATCGACCCTGGAAGGATTTGGCGTAAATCCAATTATGTATGAATACGTATTAGACAAAGCATGGAGCAATGGCCCTGTGGATGTTGATCATTGGGTAGAGAAATGGGCTGAAAGGAGATATGGCAAAAAGAATGAAAACGTCATTAAAGCCTGGGATATTTTGCTTCATACGGTCTATTCCAGTTCAATGGGCTTAGGAAACAGTACTTTAACGAATGACCGGCCAGCTTTTTCAAAGCATACTAACGGGACAACTAATTCCACTATAAATTATGATAATAAAGACTTATTGAACGCCTGGCAGTTATTATCCGAAGTAAAAGGGAAAGCGCCATCCGTTTATTATTATGATGTGGTGGATGTTGGCAGGCAGGTATTGGGAAATTATTTTTCAATATTGAGAGATCGTTTTACCAAAAGTTATGATGATAAAAATTTGGTTTCATTAAAAAAAGATGGAGATGCCATGCTTTCTTTATTGGATGATATGGACAGGTTTCTTGCTACAAATCAGAATTGTTTATTAGGTACCTGGATTAATAATGCACGAAAGTTTGGAGTAAACGAAAGTGAAAAAAATTATTATGAAGAAGACGCCAGGAAAATCATTACTGTGTGGGGCGAACCAGGAGGATTACTTACAGACTACGCCAACCGAAGCATAGCAGGACTTACTAAAACGTATTACCGTGAACGATGGAAAATGTTTATTGATGCGGTAGAAAAATCTTTGCAAAACGGTACTCCTTTTAACGAAGCGTCATTTACAAAAACGGTAACAGTGTTTGAAGATAATTGGACAAAAAATCATGAAAAATATTTTTCAAAGCCTGAGGGCGATTGTATTTCTTTTAGCAGGTTACTTTTAAAAAAATATACGAAAGAAATTGAAGAGGTGAAATAATTCGTATTTCGGTTTCATCAATTTTTTTCATTCAGTATTTTACCCGGAAAACGGGAAATTCAAGAGCTCAGTCATCAAAACCTTCATACCAATCTCGCTGCCCGAAGAAAGAAAATTAAAAATCAGCTTTATTCCCTTATTTACTGCCGGCTCCATCGCACATGGTCTGTTTGTTTGCGTTATCCAATATCAATTAAAGTCTTCCCTATTAAAATTATTTTTTTTTTGAGCAGATGAATGTTGTTTTTGAAACGTAATAGGTTCTAACATGTCTTTTTCTGGTTTTGATAATATTGTGGTGAAATAAACCCAGTAAACAAAAAAAACAGCAGGGATTTTCATTTCAAATGTGCAAGAAAGCTGGTGAAGTGCGTAACTGAATAGAAGATTTTTTTTGCGCTACCTTCGATTTTGAATTAATACAAGATGATTTAAATAAATAATTTTGAGAACAATAATTTGACTTTCTTAATTGAATCAGACAAAATTGAACAAACCAATTTATCATATGAAAAAATTCATATTCATTCCATTTCTGATTTTAGCATTAGTATTTTTTTCATTTTGCAATATTTATTCGCAACGTACATCCACGAAAAAACCCAACATTATTTACATCCTTGCTGATGATATGGGATATGGCGATGTAGGTGTTTATGGACAGAAAAAAATAGAAACACCTAACCTCGATGCGCTGGCAAAAAATGGAATGATGTTCACCCAATTTTATGCCATGCCGGTTTGTGCACCCACGAGATATTCATTGATGACGGGGCTCAATTCCGGTCACGCTTATATTCGCGGTAATGATGAATGGGAACAGCGTGGTGATGTATGGGACTTTAAAGCGATGGAGGAAAATCCTTCATTAGAAGGACAATTACCGATTCCTGATTCAACAGTAACCATTGCAAAAGTATTAAAGAAGGCCGGATATTATACGGGCCTTGTTGGTAAATGGGGATTAGGTGGCCCAATGAGCGTGGGCCTTCCAAATAACCAGGGATTTGATTTTTTTTATGGTTCTTTATGCCAGCGGCAAGATCATCAATATTACCCCGGACATTTATGGGAAAATAACTTCAGGGTTCCATTGAATAATAAAATCCAGGATCCTAATATAAAATTTCCTGCCAACCTTGATCCTCTTGATCCTAAGAACTATGATATTTACAGGCAAAATGATTATGCGCCTGATCTCAT